>CAZDAB010000033.1:0-13152 GCA_964502855.1 uncultured Desulfobacteraceae bacterium
CATTAAACACCCATTAATAAAAGGCAAATTGCGCTAACTGCGGGGTTTGTTGGTTGTGTATCCTATATGATCGCCCCCGATAGGTACGACCAGGCATGCGCACGAGCAGAAGGCCACACAGATAAGGAGGTAGCCGATGAACGAAACGACGACAACACGTGGAAGTAATTTGATGAGAGAGGACCGGATGTCAGATACAGAACCCTTGCATCTATTGTGTCGACTACAGTGGAAACGCCTTCGTGCTTGGAAGAAGCGATCCCTCCAAGCGGAGGTATTTATAGGCGGTCGTATCCGTCCTCAAGCATACTCGTCCTCCAGCTCGACATTTCGTGGCTTCTTGGATGATTGGTATGATCATTCCACAAAGCCTGCCGTTCTCTGGATCGTAACGTCCTACCGGATACCTGGGCGGCGGCACATGGTTCCCTCGCTGGCAGCAAAGGTTCGCGTTCAATGCACCTACCGTGGCAATGACGATCGGCTCACGGAGGAACTCAAGCGATATGTTGTCCGCTGGAGAGACTCTGGGAAGGAGAAGCGACCCCAGCTGTGTAGGGTGGTTGAAGCAGAGCCCACATTCAGCCGGTTCTTCCCAGCCAATGACATGGCGACTTGCTTGAGCCGCCTTCAGTATATCAATCGGGACGGTGGGCAGACTGAGTATTCGCCACGGAGAGTGCTACGCGTTCACCCCGAGGACGCCTACCTACTTGAAGATTACGCCGAAGCTGTGGCTCGGCGTACCGTGTTTATCAGTTACAAACACTCCGACTTCACGGATAAGAGCGCCAGCAGTCATCCTCCCTGGACGGTCAAAGAACTGGCAGGAGCATTCATCTCCGGAAAATTCGGCGTGTGGCTGGACGCCCTATGCGCGCCACCGAAATCGGAGAAATCCCCACAGGACTTGACCTTAGAGGAAGTGAGGCTGTTACTCAAGGAGGGGCACGCTCAGAGTGCCGTCATCATCGGCATAGACACCGAGAACTACTTAACGCCGGGTGAAGGAGGACACAACTGGACGCTTGATGAGTACGATGGCACAGTCGGTGGACAACATCGCGACGCTCCGTTGTTGCGGTTCGTAATCTATGGCGGCACAGAAAGCAAGTTGAAACCCAGTCCTTACGACGCGATGCGGTGGTCGGAGGACCTTCATACTATGATCGTGCCACGTGTTACTCACCTACTTACAAGTGGAGTTCCGGATCGCTCGAGATATAGGACGTAAGGTTGAGCCGGCACGGAAAAAATTGAATAGTCAGTTTATAGCAAAATCAGATAGACGTAGAGGCAAGTGTAAACCCTCTGCGACAGCGTACACTAACGAGCCGATGATGTCGCCAAACCCACACACGACTTTCTCGGAGCGGACCGCACAACAACCGAATACCGGTGACGCGATATCAGCGCACCTGATTTGGGGGGTATATGGCTATTTCAATCATTTTTTGAGAGTTTGTATTGGAGGATAATATGACAAAAAAAGGGTTTTCTTGAGTTTTGATAGTGATGATATCCAACAGATACGAGGATTAAGACTTTTGGCTGCAAACCCAAACTATGACCTTGCATTTTATGATGAATCTTTAAAAGTATTGTGGAACGTTACTAACCATCAACTGAATTAGGAGGTATATAATGGAATGGCTCGAGACGGGTTTGGCGTTTGCTGTCACTATGATGGTTTTTTCAACCATGGTGTCAGTGATCATTGAAACCGGACATCGTATCCTGCGTATGCGGGAGAAAGGGCTTCAAAGGATCATGGGAACCCTCTATGAAGATATTATATGGCCACGCCTTTCTAATCAATTAAATGAGAAAAAGGCATCCGCGGAGGATTTCATTAAGCGAATGACGTGCACGAGGTTTTTGCCTATCGACAAAAACGTGACCGGTGTAAAATCATATATCTGTAAGATTGTAAACGCCAAAGAATTGAAAAGCCTGACAACACTGGAATTCATTGAGCGCCTGCCTGAGACGGCTGCGGGGCGCGTCCTTGTGACCGAAGCTCAGAAGCGCGGCAGGAAGTATATCGAAACGTTTCTAAAAGATTTGGTTAGCAAATATGAAGATTTCGGTGAAAGTGCGACCGAATATTTTGCGCGTCGCGCCCGGCTGATGTCCGTGATAGTTGCTATTTGTCTGGCTTTTGCTTTGAATATAAATGCCATTCACCTGTTTAAGTCGTTTTTAGTGAATAAGGAGGCCCGCCAAGCTATGATTAAACAGGGCGATGCAGTAGCTTCGAGTTTGAATGAGCAGGAAGCAGCGCTTCAGCAGCTTATAGAAACCCGTGCTGGAGACGAAAAAAAGAATCTCGAAAAGATCCAAAAGAATGTACAAGAACTTCGTAATAATGTGAGGACACTTTCTGCAACCGGTATTCCTATCGGATGGGATACTGCAATATGGAAAATGTCGGCATGGGCAGAGAAAAAAGACATTAAAAATCTTACCCTCCGCAATGTGGCATATGCCTGGTTGCTGTTTTTGTGGGTTGGATCAGTTCTGTTGACTGGTCTCCTGATCGGATTAGGAGGACCATTTTGGTTTGACACGTTTCGTAAGTTATCCGCGTTGACCGGAATCGTTCGCGGATTTCAAACCCCGGTGCAGAAAGAAAAAGAACAGGGACAGATGCCGCTCATCAAATCTGGGGCTAAACCCGATCAGAAGCCCGATGTGGTTGCAATTTTCGAAACTGCTGCAAAAGCACGTGCACTCAGCGACGTTCGGGGTCGGTCTCTGTTAACACCGGAGGGGAAGATAGACCAAGGAGGCATTTTATGAATCCAGCACTTATCTCATTTGGGATTCAATCCGTTCTTCGTTTGGGGCGTGTTACGAATGATGCTCTGGAGCAGTGGGCCCGGGACGGCGAAGCGATTTTTCCAGAGATTAATGAGCCTGATTTCAACCGGGAAGTGTTTGTCAACGGTTTCTTCAACGAGGATGAGAACAAGCACTTTGTTGAGGGCGACACTGCACCTTACGCGGAGTATTGGGACCACTCTGCGGTGATTCCTAAAGAATCGGCTATCGACGCACTTTTCACTGCCGCAATCAAGATCAGCGCGGAAAAAGGGGATGATCTCAATCGAGGGTGGGCGCCCGGAGGTGCCATCCTCATAAAACAATGGGATCCGGGGCGAGGCCCGGTAAGTCCCTGGGCACGAATCATTCTCACCGCGGGTGATATCGCCCTTGAGTACGTTGCGGCAAATCCGTCGATTTTTGACGGCGACGGTAATGGTGAAAAACTCATTGCGGCCTATGCTAAGAATCTGAGTGACATCTTGCCCGACGACGGCGACTTCGGCCCAAAAGAAAACTTCGCGCAACGATTAACCAGTGCGTTCCTTCGCGCGGGATTTAACACCATCAGCCTTAATCCGGAATGGCTCGTCTCCGAAGAACATCTGCAAGAATTGATTTCGTCTTCGGTGAAACCTTTGGTCGAGACATTGCCAGATAGCATCACGGAACAGCTGAAGTGGCGGGAAATCGCAGATGCAATTATGGGTCCAGCGGCTAAAGCTGCATTGCAAACGGTTGCCAAACATCAGACTGCATTCCTCGGAGACGACTTTGACCCTGATAAAGCACTTGGTGAGGTGACTCGGGCATTGTTTTTGGAAGCGGCCAAAGATGGATTAAAGGATCCGTTCACCAGGGAAGGTTTGATCGGTTTGTATAGCGCAGCCCTGGGTGTCGCTGCTGAGCGGCCTCAGCTGTTTTTGGGTGTCGGACAGCGTCCTGAGAATAAGTTGGCGCGGGAATTATTTTCGAATTTTGCTGGTGTGCTGCGTGATTCTCGTCCGCCCTTTGATGGTGAAGTTGGTATCGCACTGGCAAGCGCTGCGTTGGGCGCAGTCGGGAATAACATTCACCGTTTCTCGGACGACACAGATCTCTGGGAGCAAACCGCAGCAGAGATGGTACGCTCTCTCATCACTAAGTTCAAACGCGCTTTAGACAACAATGAGAATATCAAAAGCGTATTCTCCAAGTCACAATGGATCGAATTGGGTCGCATTTTGCTTTCCCGTGTAGCCGAAACCCCCTTGACGATCTTGGGTTCGAGAAATGAAGCATGGGAGGGCGTGTTGACCGCAATTGCCGCAGCAATGGAGGCAGACACCAACCTTTTACTCTCAGGAGACGATTGGCTTGAAATTGTGAAAGTTGCGGCTGAAGAAGTAGCAACCAATCCGGCGAGGCTGTTTAGATTAAACCCGGCCGATCCTGAGGATGTTCTAGCTGCGAAACTGTTCAGCGCTATCCTAAAGTCAGCCGGAGCCATCATTGAGATAACAGACCTTAGAGGTAAAACGGTCCTTTTCGGTAAGACCCTCAGAGAAGCCATCATTATTGTGCTGCGCGCGACCTCAGGCAACTCACAGGCAGCACGAGAACACCTCGATGAGATCGAGAAGTTGATCAAAAAACTCAACGGGTTCGTCGTCCAAAACCACCTCCAGTATGGCAACAAAGAGTGGTTGCGCTTGTTCCGGATCTTGCTGAGCGCAATGCTTGATGGCAAAGACATTTCCGACCTTACTGAAGAAACCGCGAACGAACTGCTTAAAGGAGGCTCCTAATGAGAAACCAGATTTTACGGCGTTTAGCATTGATCGTCCTGGTGTTGAGCTTTGCAGGATGCACTGCCTTTCAACTCCGCGACGCCAACGAGCAATTAACAACCTACTATTATGGCAAACAGAAAGCAATCCAGACTGATGATTGGCGCATGATGGAAAACTTGAGTTTGTCGCTGAGAACACTCGCCTCCGATGCGGCGGAACAGGCACAAAAAGAAAAAACCGTGCTCAATCAGATTGCGTTCTACCGGATTGCAACCACCGCGGCCTGGCAAGCGGGTGATCTTAATGTAGTATCCTATGCCGACGATGGCACCAAATTGTGTAATGATGAGAATTTTAACCGTGCCCCAAGGGATTGCGGCATGTTACTTGTTATCCCGGTATTTGCGGGTGTCGACGAAACAACGGACAGATTCAACAAGTTACAGGCTGAAGTAACCAAAGCGGCGGCGGATCAAAGAGCATCGTACGCGCAAGATACACAAAAGGTCTTCGCTGATTATCGAGATAGTTTAGTCTCGATTTTAAAGCTACGCCCCCAAATTGCTGACAGTGCCGCGCACTCGGACTTCATGATGGCCGTTGATCAAAACTCAGGTAAGCTCCTTTGCAAGCTTATCGCAAAGGATGCATTTGGTCTGATAGCCACGGCTAGGGGTGACGTACCAAAAGCTAAATGCGAAATTTATAAACTTAAGGAAAGTGCTTTTGAAGCTGGGCTCAGCCAATCTTATGCAGACTGTCTACCGAAAAGCAAGGAGCAACTCACCAAGCCGCAAGGGTGCCATTGAGTAGATCGAACTTTTAACTTGGATTCTATTTTTCCACTCATTGATTAATCTAAAACAAAAGGTATGGCAAAATGAACAATTCAAAAAAAATGTGTTTTGTTGTTCAAGGTTTCGGAGAGAAGACTGATTTTCGTACCGGCAGGAAATTGGATCTGGATGCTTCATACGATGTTATTAAAGAGGCCGTTGAAAACGCAGGTCTGCAATGCATCCGAGCCGACGCGATCCAGCACTCCCAGATAATCGACAAACCGATGTACGAGTGTATTCTGAATGCCGATCTTGTCATTGCTGATCTTTCGACCTCCAACGTCAATGCGGCTTATGAACTGGGTGTCCGTCATGCGCTTTGCAGGCGATCCACCATTATTGTCGCGGAAAAACAATGGGATTTTCCCTTCGATATCAACCGCAATGCAATTCGGACCTACGAACACCTCGGATCTGACATCGGCCGCCGGGAAGCGAAACGCTTTTCCGTTGAACTCACCAAGGCAATAAAGGCAATTCTTGACGATAAGGATGCCGTCGACAGCCCACTTTATACCTTCATTCCCCAACTGGCGCCCCCTGCCCTTCGCGAACCACATAGGCCTGGTGCAACGGAACTCATGGCCACTGTAACAAAAACGGCTGAATATGACCTAACTGCTGACGAAGGTAAGTCTGTTAAAGGGTTTACAGATAAGGCAAGAACCGCTATAAAAAAGGATGATTTCGTGACGGCAAAGATCATGTATAAAGCAGTGAACGATATCCGTCCTAACGACGAATCCATCTTACAAAAGCTTGCTCTGGCCACATACAAGAGCAAAATACCTTCGGAAGCGGAAGCTCTGTGGGAAGCACATGACTTGATACGCGATAAGCTTGATCCGGCGCGTACCAATGATCCTGAAACTATCGGCCTGTGGGCGGCAGTACATAAGCGACTCTGGCCGCAAACCAAAAATACAACACATTTGGAGATAAGCATTAATGCTTTAGAACGCGGCTTTAAGCTTCAAAACGATTATTACAACGGCATCAATCTGGCCTTTATGTTGAACGTACGGGCAGCGCTTACAGGTACTTCACCTGCTGAAGCTATTGCGGACTATGTACAAGCACAACGAACCCGTCTCAAGGTCATCGACATTTGTAAAAAATCTCTCGATGCAGGTATCGAAGATAATGAAGAGAAGTACTGGGTACTGGCCACACTTTGGGAGGCTTCCGTCGGTATTGAAGACAAGGCCGGGACCGAGCAATGGGAGGGAGAAGCAACACAACATGTGGAATATAATAAACTTCCCGGGTGGATGGTGGATACCACTAAAGATCAAATTGTAAAACTTAAGGAGCTTTTAGAGCCGTCACCACTTGACCGAATATCCTGATGAACGTGAGTCCAGAAGCTTCACTTTTGCATTTGGAATTGTCCTTGTTGTATTTAAAAATCCAACTTTTTTACCTTCAGTGATCACTCCAATAAGATCTTGAAAGGAGGAACGTATGACTTACAGGCAAAAAAATCGAGATGAACATCTGAGCAAAGATAATATACCAAAACGCATACTGGCTTTGGATGGCGGCGGACTGCGCGGCATTCTAAGCCTTGGCTTTCTTCAGAAGATAGAAAACATCCTTAAGGAGCGTCACGGTAACAACGGCGACTTTCGTTTGAGTCATTATTTTGACCTCATCGCCGGCACGTCGACGGGCGCAATTATTGCGGCGACACTAGCAATGGGTTGGACCGTCGAAGAGATCCGAAAAAAGTATATGGCGCTCGGTGAACGCGTTTTCGAACCCAGCTTCTTGCGCCAGGGATTCTTCCGCGCGAAGTATGACAAAAAAAAGCTTGAAAATGAGCTTGAAAATGTATATGGCCATGATACGATGCTTGGTGGTCCTGAGCTTCAGACGGGTCTGCTCATAGTGACCAAGCGATTGGATACCGGAAGCCCCTGGCCGATAAGCAACAATCCACAAGGCAAATATTTTGCATCGCGGCCCGGTGGAACTATCGGTAACGGAGAATATCCGCTTTGGCAAGCCGTACGGTCATCAACTGCGGCCCCAGCCTACTTCGACCCGGAAACCATTGTGATTGGCGAGAAAACAGATCACCAACCTGTCAAAGGCAATTTTGTCGATGGCGGCATCAGCCCGTTCAACAACCCCTCACTTCAGGCCTTCATGTATGCCACCATAAGTGGCTACGGGATGAAATGGCCTGTTGGTCCGGACAATCTCTTGCTTGTCTCCGTAGGCACCGGTGCTGCAGATCCAGATGTGAAAAAATCAAGTTTTACCGCCGAGCACGCCATCAACGCACTTTTATCTCTGATGAACGACTGTGCATCGCTTCAGGAGACTATTTTACAGTGGATGTCCTCCAGTCCCACTGCCCGGGAAATTGATAGAGAACTTGGCGATCTTGGAAACGACCTTCTTGCCGGAATGCCCTTGTTGACCTACCTGCGATATAACGTAGACCTTCATAAAAAGAGCGTACAGAAGCTGAACTCAAGCTTGACCGATTCGAAGATGATCGAATCGCTGAGCGATATGGACGCACCTAAAAATATGGAAGTGCTGCATAAGCTCGGTGTGCTGGCGGCCGAATTGGATGTCAATAGCAGAGACTTTGAGGCGAAATTCGACCTGCCGCCGGGTTGAAGTATGTGTGGCCAACGTCCGTATCCTTTAACTCTTGATAGGGTGTAAAATATGGGAAATCGACGAAGATATAGAAAGAAAGCTGACCAGTTTGTTGTCGCCGTTCAGTTAGATCTGGACACCGAAGGATTCATTTACAGGAAGTGGGGAGCCGAACAACGATGCAAACAGGGCGACTGGATTGTCGACAACGGCGGGGATATTTACTCTGTAGACGCAGGAGTATTTGCTAAAACCTATCGTAAGACCGGCGAAGGTATCTATGTTAAAACCACCCCAATATGGGCCGAGGAAGCCACCCAACCGGGTAGTGTGATTACGATAGAGGGAGAATCCCACTACCAAAGCGGAGATTATCTCGTATACAATAACGAAGATGGTACGGATGCTTACTGTATAAGCGCCTCGAAATTCGAATCGATGTACGAACTGGATGAGTAAAGCCTTCGGCATCAGATCGGCAATTTTCAAGTAGGAGGGTGAAACTTGGATGTATTCATCAGCCATGCTTTAAATAAATTCCGAACTGTCAATTAAAATTGAGGAATTTTTCGGAGAGAATGAACCTAAAATATGGATAGATCACTCGAATATACACCTGGGGATCCTGCTAAGGGAGGAGCTAAAAGAGAGCGAGGTGTTTTACCATAGCGATTTTGACGGCAAAATGAGTACTCTGCGACTTGAATACAGCTTATGATGATGTTTTTATCATGACATTTCAATACCATAGCCTAGTCAGACTGTAGAATCGGAAATCGGAGAAAAACTATCGCAATTGGTGCTATCGCGGCTGTCATCCTCGCGATTGGTAGCGTCGGAGCCAACCAGTTTTTATGCCGCTAGCGGCGCTCTGGACGATCGGCGCTGCTCTCTCTATAGTCGCGAGTCGGCGGGAAGAATTAAACCAAGACGAGCGAAATTCTGAGCAACACCAGCGTACATATGAAACATTGAGCTGTATCCGGGAGTTACACGTCGATGTACAGCAAGCCATCGTAAGTGGTAATTCAGCAGTCTTGGTTAAGTATGTCGCTGCCATGACATCTTTGTCATTAAGCTGAAGTGGATTTTAAGGTAATGTGGCCACAACTGAATAGATAGGAGATAAGGATATGAAAATATTCGTGGCGTACGGCTATGGCAATCGAGACAAATGGGTGGAAGATTTCATCTTTCCGATCATAGAGGCTTTCGGCGCTGAAGTGGTGGATGGAAAAGAAGTACCCGGACAGATCATTTCGGAGGCAGTGCGCAACAAGATTAGATCCTCCGATGCACTCATCGCTTTTGTGACAAGGCGAGATAAGATTGACGACCGTCTGTGGACAACACATCGGTGGGTTACTGATGAGCTCACGTGCGCCATCGATCATGAACTATCAGTCATAGAGGTTCGTGAGACGGAGGTGGATGACCAGGGTGGTATGCATGGTGATAGACAGCGAATCAGCTATGATGAGAAAGAGCGGGACAAATGTTTATTGGAGCTGGTCAAAGCGATTGGGGCGTGGTGTCGGAGTACCACAGCGAGATTAAAACTCCTGCCAGAGAGCTTTGTTTCTGAGCTTCGCCCTATCTTGCAGGGTCCACGCATTAACTGCACCTACAAGTTTTTATTGGGCAGCCGCGTGTCGGAAGATTTCCCGGCCAGGATTTTGCCGCTTGCTGGAGGTTTGGCTGTCGATGTCAAAAATATACCCCATGGCCAGGTGTTTGTCCAAATCCAGGTTCAAGCTCAAGATACAACCTGGACTTCAGATTTCGAACCAATTGATTTGTTGAGTGTTCACATGCAAAGGGGATAGTCCGATGACCTTGAAAATTAAACAGGATTATGAATATCGAGGAAATGACTGGTGGAGGTGGTGGGTGTGGATCGATGGCCAGGAAGCTGAGCTCGATAAAATCAGCCATGTGATATATACGCTACACCCGACCTTCCCGAACCCAGTCCAGACCGTGGAAAACCGAGGGACTAAATTTCGTTTGGAAACGGCAGGTTGGGGAGTATTTCGTCTTTACGCCAAGGTTGTGTATAAAGACGGAAAAGAAACATACCTTGAGCACAATCTCGAACTTGAATATCCGTGAGACAGCCGTAGTCGTGGAATGGGGGACGGGTCACGCTAAGCTTTGATATCCTGAACATCCAGCGAAATATTGGTTGACAACTGATTAGGATGATCTATGAAGATCCTATGCCAAGAAAAGTCCGTGGAGACTTCGGGACGGATGCAACATTAAAAGGGGGGACTTCCGGGACGCCCCTAAAATTATAAGTTTCTATTTTATCTATGGGCGGTGAATGGGAGTCTGGCTACTGAAAAATAGAAAAAACTTTTAAAATTTATGTCAAATAAGGAAGCGATAAATAATACCGCGAAGGGGCTATCGTCATCCTCCCCAAGTCGACGATGCAGCGAATCTCACGCCTCATTGTTCGCCAATAAGAAAAAAGCGTGGAAAACAGGAGAAGATGATCGTCATCTTAAAGCAACATGAATTTTTCGCCCTACTGCCTTGGCAAATTTTTCGAGGGTAGATAGGCGGATATCAGTTGCATGATTTTCCATACGTGATACGACGGATTTTGTGGTTTTGAGGCGTTTTGCGATTTGTTCCTGGGTAAGCCCCGCTTCCAAACGAGCCTGTTTTAAAAGGATGCCTAGTTTAAACGTCTCAAGCCGCTCATCGTATCCGGACCAAAACTCAGGGTCCTGTTTCATGCGTTTTTTCTTATATTTTTGAAAATCGCTCATTTTAATTCCTTTTGTTTTAAATAGTTACGTTTTCGTTTTTTTGCTACGGTAATTTCTTTTTGCGAAATTTCTTGAGATTTTTTGGTGAAAACATGGTTCAAAACTACAAGATCTTTCCCGTCAAAAAAACCCGGAATCCGAAAAATGTTATTGCCCTGCTGAACCCTTGCTTCCCAGATATCGTCAGTGCCTTTCAGCTTTTTGAAGTATTTGTGCGGCACGATATCGATTTGCTCGATCAGATCAAGCACGAAAGCAATTTTTTCATATTGTTTATTTGTCAGCGAATCAAAAAATTCCTCGACAGGGCATTTACCTGTTTCGAGTCTATAGAATTTGATTTTTCGCATATTGTCTTGTTAGCATAAATGCGAACTTTTGTCAAGCAGGGTTTGACAATCCGGCGCACAAACATCGCATGCGTGAATGGTGTCCGTGAATGGTGTCAAAGCCTGAATTGTGAATAATATTATAATATTAGTATCTTTATCATACTATGATTTGAGGTTATATGGCCGATAACCAATGCACAACTGCACAATTTTTTGTGAAGTTCATCTCGCGTCCGTTATGCTCTTCTTTGTTAAAGGAACCATTCAAATGACAAAACAATTCCGAAAATTTTTGCTCTTTTTGGGGCCTTTTTTGATTATCTTCATGGCCGGTTTTTTTGCAGAGGACTCCATCGCGGATATGTATAAATGGGTTGATGAAAATGGAGTCGTACATTTTTCAGATACGCCACCAGATGATGCGGATAATTCAGATATTGATACGTTACCGACGTATACAACACATGAAAACAATGTTTATCCTCAGGAAAATAATTCCACAGAAAACAGAGGCAATAGGTCAAGTCCGACGGATTCTGTTCTAAAAAAACCAAAAGTTGAGTTGTATACGACAAGTTGGTGTCCCTGGTGCAAAAGGGCCAAAGCTTTTTTTCGATCCAGAGGAATTGTATTTGTTGAATACGATATTGAAAAAGACAAAGCGGCTGCACACCGTAAAGCGCAAATAGATCGCCAAAAAGGCGTGCCTTTTGCTGTAATAAACGGGAAAGGTATCCACGGCTATAATGAAAATGCGTACAATAATGCTTTAACACAATAGTTGATGTGGACTTCCCGAACGCAGGAAAGCCCATAACACTCCATCTTCTTCGTTATCAAAGGCTTGCAGTAAAAGAAACAGCCGGTGATGACCGGCATTCCTGCCAGTACAAATAGCTCCATTA
This sequence comes from uncultured Desulfobacteraceae bacterium, assembly GCA_964502855.1. Lineage (GTDB taxonomy): Bacteria > Desulfobacterota > Desulfobacteria > Desulfobacterales > UBA11574 > S5133MH16. The sequence goes on from CAZDAB010000033.1 coordinate 12,071, forward strand.
AAGGAATGGGGTCACCTTGAATTATGAATTATATTGTTTGGGTGGATAACGAGGGCGAATCTAGTATATTGATTATTAAGAGCTAACAAAAAAAATCAAATGCGGCCCTTGTGGGTATTCCTGAGGGGTGAAGAAATTTAAAGAAAAAATCGGTTTAAGCTAAGGGGACGGCATGTATGAAGCCACAGTCGTCCCGTTTGCCCGTTCTATAATCTGAAAGGGGGGCGCTTACCTGAGCCGCTTTTTGAATTTGTGCTGCTGACGTACGGGCATGACGATCACGGTAAAGGTCTGGAAGGGATTATACGAAAGTATGGCACTACGTACTTCTGGCATCCCAAGTCGAATCAGGTAGGGCCGAATGCCTCGCTGATTCGGTATTGCGTGGGGGCGAATTCGAAAGTCGGCCAATGTGAAGCCGTGAATAGTACAAAGATCCTGCCGTCATTTGGAGATGTCAATATGGCGGTGCTGTGGCCGCATTACAACCAGATCTCGAACAATGAAAATAACAACTCAGTCGTTCTGACCCTCAAGTATGGCAACACATCCGTGGTTCTGACGGGTGATGCAGAGGAAGAGGTGTGGGATGACATCGCTGATCAAATACCACAGGATACCGTATTTTTTAAGGTGCCTCACCATGGTTCGAGAAACGGCAGTCTGGACGGTCAGGGCCGGCCCACGTGGTTGCCAAATTGTCCTGCCACGGCCAGTCTCGGCATTAGTTGTATGTACCGAAAGGACTACAAGCATCCCCACAACGAGGTGCTGACTGCCTTCACGAACGCAGGCCAAAATTATTATCGGACTGACGAGCAGTATCATCTGACCGTTTCGCTGGATGGAACAAACCCTCCCCATGTGAAGTACTCGCATGTCTAAAGGTCCACCAGTTCGGGCCGGGGTTTGCATAAAGCATAATAAGAAAAGTTCTGCAGGGTCGATATTAAAGCTTTATTTGTGAGGATACAATCCACAGAATCCCTAATAATCCGTGTGGATAAACGGAATGGTGATCTGGCTACCCTTGATTCACCGCCAAAAAAAATAAAAAACCTCGTTGCGCTTGATCAATCAAG
>CAZDAB010000034.1:0-9948 GCA_964502855.1 uncultured Desulfobacteraceae bacterium
GCGTCGGGTACACGACCACCTTTTTCGTTGTAATGAATCTTGACAAGTGGAAGTCTCTTCCGGCCGATATACAGAAGGTTTTTGAAACGGTCAGTGAAAAATATGTGGGTGTTCACGGAAAGGTATGGGACAGCACCGATGAAGAAGGCAGAAAATATACACTAAGCCTGGGCAACGAAATTATACCCCTGTCCGATGAAGAAAGTGCCAGATGGCGCAATGCTGTCGAACCGGTGATTAACGATTATATTACCAACACTCCTAACGGCGACGTCTACGTTAAAAAAATCAGAGAATTGATGTCCCAATAATATAATGTTTTAATTGAAACTATGACATATATTACTTTGTTTTTACATTAAATACATTAAGATGATTTTCATATAAAGGGGTTGCCTTTCACCAAACAGGAGGGTATAGGGCAACCCCGAATTTTATGGCGTATGACGAATCATAAAAATGGATCCCTTTGAAAAAATATCTCACGCTATGGCGAGGAAACTCTACTGGGTTGCAGGAGTTGCCATTGTTGTCATGATGCTTCTTACCTGTGCGGATGTGATCCTGCGCTATTTTCGAAAGCCCATCCCCGGCACCTATGAGTTGGTCTGCTTTTTGGGGGCTGCGGCAGTTGCATTCGCCATGGCCCATACCTCAGCAGAAAGAGGTCATGTGGCGGTAAGCTTTGTGGTCAGCCTTTTCCCGCGCAGAATTCAGGGTCTGATTGAAAGCGTCACCACATGCTTTGGGCTGTTCTTTTTTACATTAATTGCGTGGCAGTCCGTAATTTATGCAAATGATCTTCGTCTTTCCGGCGAGGTCTCGTTGACCCTGGAACTCCCTTTTTATCCATTTGTATACGGGATTAGTTTTTCAGCAACAGTCGTTTGCCTCACCTTGCTGTCAGATCTGTTTAAGAACCTTTTGAAACTATTTGGGAAATGAGTCTGACAACCACAGGAATCATAGGTATTATCATACTGGTTCTCCTTCTCTATTCTAAAATGCCGGTGGGCTTTGCCATGGGTTTTTTAGGATTGATGGGATTCAGCTGCGTGGTGAGCTTCGAAGCGGGCTTTAATCTTTTAGCCCGTGATGTCTGGGATGTTTTTTCTTCCTATAATTTGACCGTCATTCCCCTATTTGTATTTATGGGGCAGATTGCCTTTCACGCCGGTATCAGCCGAAGGCTCTATGATTCTGCCTATGTATTTTTTGGCCACCGCCGGGGGGGGCTTGCCATGACAACCGTGGGCGCGTGTGCCGGTTTTTCGGCCATATGCGGCTCGACCAACGCGACGGCAGCAACCATGGCAACCGTTACGCTTCCTGAAATGAAACGGTACGGGTATGATATGGGTCTGGCCACAGGTACCGTAGCCGCGGCAGGAAGCCTCGGCATTCTTATACCTCCCAGCGTAATTTTCATTGTATATGGAATTTTGACCGAACAGTCCATCGGCAAACTTTTTGCTGCCGGAATTCTGCCGGGTATTCTTCTCTGCTTTCTTTTTTTAATGAGCATTTACCTCAGGGTCCTGAAAAACCCCTCCCTTGCACCTCCCGGCCCCAAGACCAGTTTCAAAGAGAAATTCAGATCCTTTGCCGGTGTGGTTGAAACTTTGATACTGTTTGCCCTGGTCATGGGAGGTATTTTTTTCGGCATTTTTACGCCAACCGAGGCGGCGGCTATCGGCGCGTTCTTAACCATACTGATTGCGGTCTTCAGAAAGCAACTCACATGGCATGCGTTTGTTAAATCCCTCGCAGATACCACCAAAATAAGTTGTATGATAATGGTGATTGTAACCGGCGCCGTAATATTCGGCCATTTTATGGCCATTACCCGGGTGCCTTATGAACTGGCAGAATGGGTGAGTTCTCTTCCCCTCCCTCCCCATGCCATTATGGGTGTAATCATTTTGGTCTATCTTTTCGGAGGCTGTTTTATGGACGCCCTGGCCATGATTATGCTGACTATCCCCATATTTTTTCCGGTGGTGCAAACCCTTGGATTTGATCCGATCTGGTTTGGCGTGGTGATTGTTTTAATTACCGAAATGGGAGTAATCACGCCGCCTGTGGGGGTCAATGTTTATGTGGTCTATGGAGTTGCCAAAGATGTTCCACTGGGAAATATCTTCAGGGGTGTTTTCCCCATGCTTGCGGCTTTGCTTCTCTGCAATCTGATTCTTCTTTTATTTCCTCAGATCGCTCTGTTTCTGCCCGGCTTAATGCGATGAATCTAAATGACCACATTCACAAGCCGTAATTTGTTATTTTTTCCCCAATTCGACTTAAACACTATCTGTGGCGTGGCTCTGGATGAAATTTTTCAGTTGAGATTTCTGACTTGTCGTCAGTCCCATAAATTGTACGGCTTGTCGATTTGTTTTTATCGAATCGTCAAGGGAATAGACCGTTTCTGACTTCAAAATGGGCATAAACAAAACCTTATCATCAAAATACAAACAATTATCGGCCACCAGGTTTAAACTAATTGATTTTGTTAGTTGATTTTCTCCATCAACATAACTTAGCCCACCCATACTTATATCGATAATTGGCTTTCTTTTGTGAAGACGAGGTCCAAAAACAACAAATACACGGTCATCTACTTTGAATCGCCTACCTTTCCTTCGATCCAAATTAAACATTCTGGAGGTTATCTTTTTCAGGCTATTTATTTTCATAGAGTGATTGTGAAAGCGAGTAAAACGGATAAGCGTTTTCAAGCCATAAAATGACATGTTTGTAAAATATTGTTTCTTTTTGAGCCTGCAGAATCTTCTGCATTAAATATGCCATTTGGAATTAATTTTTGTAAATTCAACCTGGCAAATCACTAAGCTAAATTATATCAATATGATATAACCTTTATTAATAAGGAGGCCAAAACTTGGGGGGGTAGATTAGGAATTGCGGGAAAATCGAAACAAGAGGTTAACCGTCAAATTGTTGACATGCATGACCAAAACGAGACGCGCAATTGTCGCGTATGTTTTTTCCAAATAGGGCATCTGAAACAGATTCCACCTTATCGATCCATTCGGACACCTTTTTTGCAGCCTTTTCGCTATCTTCATATTCTGCGTTTAACTTTTCATACGCCTTCTTCAGGTTAGGGAATCAGAAAAACAGCAATCAAAATCAACCGAACAGGTATTAGAGTCGTCTCTTTTCTCATGCGTTCCTCCTTAGGCCGCTCGTTTCTGTGTTCATCTATTATTGAATTACCTCATACGACCCACTGATACCACGGCCACCGGTAAGTCTCTATTGCGCACCGAAAACACGTTTCAACAGATCGGTGGTGCGCTTAGCGGGATTTTGGCGGATAGCGGCTTCCTCACGGGCAAGATAGTGGAAAATTCCGTTCATGCCTCCCTCGGTAACATAATTCGTCAAATCAGCCTTAACATCGGGCACAAAAGGCAAAGATCGGTATTTACCGATGACGTTATTGTAGGTCTGCACCGCCCCAACCTGGGACAGGCTGTTTTCTACAATAGGATGCATGGCTTCGGCAAGGGGTTGTGACATCTTGCTCTGAAAATACTTTGTGGCTGCATCATCCGGTCCTTTGTAGATGCCCATGGCATCGTCCAGGGTCATTTCTTTAATGGACTGCAAGAAAAGCGCCTTGGCTTCGGGGGTGGCTACTTCGGCCGCTCGATTGAGTTGTAATTCCAGATCGTCGAGCATAGATGACATTCCAATTTTATCCAGTGCATTTCTGACGGCTTTAAAATTTTCCGGTAATGGAATATGAATCGCCGGATCCGCATTAAACCCGTCGGGTTTTCCCAATTGTTTAACGACGGTTTCAGAACCTACGCGAAGTGCATCCTTGAGTCCGGCGGCAATGTTATCAACGGATAGTGCACTTTGCCCACTGTCACTTTTCTCAACACCGCCAACCAAGTCCTTTGCTTTCTGAAACCAGTTGCTTTGTGCGGTTACAACTCTTGAATTACAACAAAGTGCAAGGATAGTAATACATATTATGAAGATAGATTTAAACATTTTGAAATTAACGTGTCGTAAATTCATTTGAATTCTCCTATTAATATCCAACCACGCTACAGGAAATACAGCCTGCCTTAATCATCTTTATTTTCCAAAGATTCCCTTAAGTTTATCGGTTGTGGCCTTGACTTCATCTTTGGCGCTTTGGCCGGCGTCTTCTAGTTGCTTTTTAGCCTCTTGGGTCATGGCCTGAGTGTCGGTAGTTAATTTTTTGAGTTCTTTGTTGAGAACATCGGTTACTGCCGGAGATGTTATCTTTGTGTACAGTGCAGCAAATATCTCTTTAAATGCTTCTGCAGGAGATGCACCGCCTTTTTCCTGGCCCACATTCTTGAGATGGATGTCCGGCAAATCGGCACTCAGTGTGTTTTCACCGAGCACTGCCATGGCCAAATTTACCTTTCCGTCGCGAACAATAAAATTTTTGATCAGAATCTTCTTGCCCTCAGTTGTTTTCCCTTTCTCAGCAGGCTGTTCAGTGGTCTTGTCCGCCCCAATAAATTTTTTCACGTTGTTCATAATGGTTTGAAAATTGTCCGTGCCGCGAATCTTCTCATAAGTGATTTCAGGGGCAAGCACCTCGATCTTATCAATGATAATCGTATTTTTGGTGATCGATTTTTCATCCACGTTCAGATGAATAGATTTCACGCTCATGGCCTGTGGAGATTTGAATCCCTCGGGATTTCCCAATAAGAAATCCTTGAGTTCGGCCTCTCCAGATAAAAGAGAAACCCTGACATCTCTCAATCTTACCTCGGTCTTCGTCATTTCAGGGCCGTAAGTATTGACTGCATTCTTAATCATGGGCCCAAGATTGGACACCCCGACAACCAGCACAATGATGATGACGGCAACAAGAGCGCCGCCACCTAAAAGAATCCATTTTTTCATGCTCGTCCTCCTTGTCTGTTTTTTTTGCTCATAACTGTCTCGGGCATTTTATTTAGCAATAATACAGTTGTATTTTGGTTCAGAGTGATCTTCGATCTTGGGGTTGGTTTTGTAGCAATTAGGACATGTAGCAAAATACACGTCGGGAGTATATTCAAATAAAGCGCCACCCTGCAGCCCAAATCCTCCTGATGAGGGTATTACCTCAATTACTACCTCTACCCCGCAGACCGAACATTTACCTTTAAATGTAATCGTTGGTTTTTCAGGATTATCTTTAAATATTTTTTTTAAGGTTTCTATATCCATCATTGGTAATGACATCGTCTTTTTAATCAAACAAACTCTCAAAATATAATGTAATGATTAAACATGGAGACAAATTTGGTTTATGAAGATGGAATTTGGCAACAAAGTTGTCTTATCCCATCTTCATACCTGTCAGGGTTATTTATTTAACCGGCGTTAATTCAACCCTTCGGTTTTTGGCACGGCCTTCCTTGGTGTCGTTGCTTGCGGCCGGCTTGGTAAACCCAAAACCCTTGGTCGTAAGCTGTCCCGCTTCAACGCCTTTGTCCACAAAATATTGCATGATGGCTTTGGCACGTCTTTCAGAAAGCTTCATATTGTAAGAGGCAGGACCCTTATTATCCGTATGACCATCAATCTCAACCTTCATCTCCGGGTCCTTTTTCAGTATGGAGATCGCCTCACCAAGCATGGAAAAAGCTTCGGGCTTAATCTTAGCACTGTCAAAGTCAAACAGCACCACCGCCGCATAGGTCCAGCACCCCCTTGCATCCACAGTAGCACCCTTGGGCGTATTCGGACATTTATCCAGATAGTCCGGTACACCGTCCCCGTCCGAGTCAAGGGGGCAACCGTAAGCATCCACGGTAACACCTTTGGGGGTATCCGGACACCGGTCCAGGTCATCCGTTACCCCGTCTCCGTCACTGTCCAACGGTTTGGCCATCTTGGGTTCGGCCATCCCGGCCAAAAATACGTTTTTCACAAAATTTCCCATATCACCGCTATCTTTAACTCCGTCTGCACGCACTGAAAATCCACAACCGCCGGCTGAAGCAACCTGTTTCATAAGCGCTTCGCCGGAAGGATCATTTCCCACCAGCACCGTGTATATGCAAACCCGGTTACCGAACTCCCCTTTCAAGGCCTCCGCAGCCTTTACCGGGGCCTGGTCCATATTTTCTCCGTCGCTAACGATAATCACTGCTATTTGACCGTGACGGGACTTCAAGTCACCGGCGGCCGCGTTGATGGCTGTTGCCAAAGGAAAAGAACTATTTCCCCTGGGCTCCTTTGTAGCGTTCAGGGCCGATCCAAACCCTGAAGTCGAATATCGAGTCGGTCCGTAATCACGCAGGATCGAGTCATCATGACCAAATGTTATGAGAGCACCATTATAATTCAGTTCCGGAAGCGTCTGATTCATAGCGCTTAAGAACTCTTTGGCAATCTCGACCTTTTTTTTATCCCCGTATGTATGACTCATGGAATAAGATGTGTCCAGGATCACCACAAAATTGTCCACCTTGGGCGCATACTTACTTGCGCTAAACTGATACGGTTCAAAAGACGGCGCGGTCTTTTGTATGACCTTGCCGCCGCAACTGATCAGCAAGGTGCTGATCATTAATAGAAACAGTCCGTTAAAGCAGTACTTTTTCATTCTGTTACCTCCTTGTTTGATTTTGTTTTGTTTATATTTTTAAAGAAATGCAAAGCGGTTTGTGCCTGTCATTCCTTATGCTCATACATATGCACGTCGCGCTGTGGGAATGGAATGCTGATGCCTTGGGAATCAAAACTTTTCTTAATATTCTCGGTGAGGTTAAAATAGACATTCCAATAATCATCGGCCTTTACCCATGGACGGACCGCAAAATTCACGCTGCTATCCCCCAGCTCGACCACTCCAATCGTTGTCGCCGGATCTTTTAAAATCCGTTCTTCTTTGTCCAAAACATCCATTATGACTTTCTTTGCATGATCAATATCGTCTCCATAACCGATTCCAAACACCAGATCAACGCGCCGTGTTCCTTTGGTCGAATAGTTGGTGATGTTGCCTGCAGTTAATGGTGCATTGGGTATAATCACCGTCTTGTTGTCCGGTGTCTTGAGCTGAGTGGTAAAGATCTGAATTGCCTCAACCGTACCGGCAACCCCCGCACCTTCAATATAATCACCGACTTTGAACGGGCGAAAAATGATCATCAGAAAGCCGGCGGCAAAATTTGCCAAAGATCCTTGCAACGCAAGACCAACAGCAAGACCCGCCGCACCGATCACCGCGATAAATGAGGTGGTTTGGATTCCAAGCTGGCCGAGAGCCGCCAGAACCACAAACACCAATAAAGCGATGTAAGTCATATTTGCAGCAAAGGAGACAATGGTAGGATCCACCTGCCGTTTGTTCATCAGGTTTTCCGCAAACTTGGTCAAACCCTTTGCGATCCAGCGACCCACGATAAAAACGACAATTGCCGCAATGACTTTAAGCCCGTAAATGGTTAATAACTCCCATATCTTTGCTACCAAATTTTCCATATCTCATCTCCTTGTTAAAATAGGTAATCTAAAGCACTTCTTTTTATTGACTTTTTAGTGTTCAGAGACAGTGGCAAAAAAATACTTAAAAATTGTTTATTGTTGACAACCCACTAAAATTACATGATTGTTTTTTTGTTAAATATTATTTTAGATCGTTGAAGATTGCATATTGGTAAAGAATCCTTGCCCAAAGAACCAAGCCCCAGTTAAATACGTTTCACTCGTCTTCTGCGAAGAATTGAACGGGGTACGCGCTTTGGTTTGCCCCTGAAAGGGGCAGTTTTAGTTGATGCCGTACAAGTTGAAATTGTCTAATGGATTTTTTCTAAGCCTTGCTATCCTTTGACTTTTTGTACTTACAATTTACTTGGTGCTTTGTTTCATGCTTGACGATTTGGGTGTGTCCTTCGCTAAAGCTGGAGCATCCGCCAGAATAATAAAAAATGCCAAAAGAGTAACTGCTGCGGTAATTCTTTTAAACTTATAAACTTATATTACCGATTTGTCAATATTGTCCATAGGAGGAAAGCTTCATTTCCTCTGAGGAAATTCCCCGGGTGGGAATTTCTCCCGTACAAACGGGAGAATATTCCCTATTGGTAGGAGTCTGTTTAGGGAGTCATGCCTTTCATAAACCTATTAGTGTATAGACCTAAAGCGGAAAAGGAACCATTCTTAGACCGGCGGTTTCATCAAGTCCGAGCATAATGTTCATGCTCTGAACTGCCTGTCCTGCTGCACCTTTTACCAGGTTATCGATGGCGGAAATCAGGATAAGGCGATTATTACGCTGATCCAGCTTAAAACCCAGATCGCAATAATTGGTTCCCCGAACATGCAATACATCCGGCGGCCGGTTGTCAGGACATATTCGAATAAAAGGACAGCCGGAATAAAAAGAGGAAAAACAATTTTGAATCTCTTCGGGACTTATCTTCTTGACCGGGTTGGCATATATCGTCGTCAGTATGCCACGGGTCATGGGAACAAGGTGTGGAACAAATGTAATTTTCACCGGAGATCCTGCTTCCCGGCTCAGCACTTCTTCCATCTCCGGGTTATGTCTGTGCTCTGCAACCTTGTAAGCCCGGAACGACTCGTTGACCTCGCAAAAATGCGTGGTCAGCGACAGCCCTCGGCCGGCGCCGCTGACCCCTGATTTTGAATCCGCAATAATGGTGTTGGCATGGATTAACTTGCTCTTCAATAACGGCACCAGGGGCAAAAGCACACCGGTGGGATAACAGCCCGGGGAACCGATCAGAACCGCTTTTTTTATGGTGTCAAAATAGACTTCACAAAGTCCGTAAACCGATTTTTCAAGTAAATCCCCGGCGGTATGGGGCTGATAAAAAGACTCATATGTTGCCACATCCTTGAATCTGAAGTCCGCGGAAAGGTCGATGACCTTCTTGCTCCGTATAATAAGTTCGGGCACAAATTCCATGGGGAGTTTGTGCGGAAGTGCCGTAAATACAACATCGGCCTTGTCACAAACCGTATCCAAGGACAGTTCTTCGCATATAAGGTCGGTAGCCCCCCTCATTGACGGATAGACCGTGTCAAACTTGATGCCGGAGTACTGGCGGGAAGTCAGGATGGTTAGATCGATATTTGGATGACCGCAGAGTATCCGCACAAGTTCAGCACCGGCGTATCCGGTTGCACCAATTACACCGACTCGTATCATAAAGCCCCCTCATAATTACTGAAGATTCTCAATTGAAGATTAAAAAATGTAATTTGCCTACAAATACTTGAACATTGGAAATTGAAAATTCAACATTGGATATTATCCGTTGCACATATGCCGCAAGTTGTCTTGCATCATCCGCCCAAATAGGCATTTTTGACTTCCGGATTGTCGAGAAGCGCTTCAGAACTCCCCTCCAGCACAAGGCTGCCGCTTTCCAGAACATAGCCTCGTTGGGCAAATTGAAGCGCCATACGGGCATTCTGTTCCACAAGAAGAATGGTGGTCCCTTCCTGATTAAGCTCCTTGAGCGCATCGAACACACTCATCATCAACAAGGGAGCCAGCCCCATGGAAGGTTCGTCCAAGAGCATAATCTTCCTTGCGCTCATAAACGCCCTGCCGATGGCAAGCATCTGCTGTTCGCCGCCGCTCAGGGTCCCTGCCTTCTGTGCTTTTCGCTCTTCAAGGCGAGGGAAAATCATGAAAATGCGGTTGAGGTCCTCTTGGATCTTATCTCTGTCATTTCTTGCAAAACAGGCCAGCCTGAGGTTCTCCATAATCGTAAGGTTGCCAAACAATCTTCTTCCCTCGGGAACATGAGAAATGCCGAGCTTGCTGACCACCTTGTCAGCGGAGTATTGGAGCAAGTCTCTCCCCATGAAGGTCATTGTAGTCCCTGCTTCAACTGGAATCATCCGGGAAACAGCTCGCAGGGTTGTGCTCTTGCCGGCCCCATTGGCTCCGATGATGCA
>CAZDAB010000034.1:10048-13107 GCA_964502855.1 uncultured Desulfobacteraceae bacterium
TGCTCGATGAGAAAAATGGCCAGCCCCAACTCTTTATGGACACGGCGGATTATCTCCATCATCTGAACCAGCTCTTCCGGATTCATCCCGGCGGTGGGTTCATCTAAAAACAGTATCTTGGGGTCCGCAGCCAGTGCCCGGGCCATTTCAACTCTTCGCTGATCACCGTATGGTAGATTGGTAACCACCTGATCTGAAAGATGGTGTATTCCCACGATCTTCAAAAGATCATAAGCTTTGGCCTCAATCTCCGCTTCTTGTTTATATCGCCGGGGAGTGCCGAAAAACGCTCCGATCAGGCCGTAGCTGATCTTTGAATAACGGGCCATTTTGACATGCTCTAAGACGGTCATGTGACGCCAAAGCTGTAAGTTCTGGAAGGTTCTAGCGATGCCCATGGAGGCAATCCGGTGAGGTTGGAGACCGGTTATTCTGGCGCCGCCCAGATAAATATCTCCTTGAGTAGGCTTATAGATACCGGTAATGAGATTAAAGATCGTGGTCTTGCCTGCGCCGTTGGGCCCGATCAGACCTCTGATCTGGCTGGCTTCAATCTCCAGATCGTAGTCGTTGACGGCCCGCAACCCCCCAAAGTCGTGGCTCATTTTCTCAACCCGAAGCAGCGGCATCCTAATCCTCTTTTTCCGGCATGGGTTTGGGTTTGAGCAGATTCATTACATTAAATTCCTTGAAGGCGATAAGCCCTGTTGGACGATAAATCATCACCAAAATCAGCAAGAGTGGAATAATAATCCATTTGAAAATTTCCAGCGGCCGCAAGGCTTCACTGAGCAAACTCAAACTTACGGCGCCGACAATGGATCCGTAAACAGAGTTTAACCCTCCAAAATATACCATTGCCAAAACTTCGGCAAGTTTTTGAAGACCGAAGGTGCCGGGATTCACATATCTGAGAACATGGGCAAAGAGTCCGCCGGCCACGCCGGCCCAGAAGGCTGCAAACAAAAACGCCACGATTTTTGTGCGTCTGGTGTTAACAGTCATGGCATTTGCCGCCATTTCATCGTCGCGTATCGCATTCAGCGCCTTGCCCAGGGTGGATCGCACGAAGTTGTTGATGATCCAAATGCAGGCCACGGTCCATAAAAATACCGTGGGCAGACCGGCATAGTCCGGCTGGCTGCTCAACCCCCTTGGACCGCCGACGATCTCCAGGTTTTCGATCATACTTTTGACGATAAACATAAACGCCAATGAGATAATGGCCAGATAATCCCCTCTGGTCCTGAAAGAAGGTATGGCAATAAAAAGTGCGCCCAGAGCCGCGACCATACCCCCGATGATCAAGGCCAAGGGAAATATGAACGGTCCCAGAGCGGAAGGCAGAATCGCAGTGCCGAAGAGCTTGTCGTTTGCAAACAGAAAAACCGTAACCACCGAGGCTCCATATGCGCCCAAGGCCATGAAACCGGGGTGCGAGCAGGAGAATTCACCCATATAGCCGTTAACCACGTTTAAGCTCAGCGTGACCATAACGGCGATCAGGGTCAGCTTGAGCGTCAGAACCCGGTAGGCGCTGATATCGGACCACAGATGTAAAACCGCATACAGCAGGCCAAGATGAATCACAACCGAAATCAATATGGGCAAGCTGAAAAGCTTGGCCGCCAGCCGGTTTGTCAGTGGGGCGCTTAGTCGAGCGACAGCACTGATGGGCAAGGCATATATCAGCAACACAAAGATAATTACGCTGGGAATCAGCAACGGCTTTTTCAGCATGATCACAAAACCGAAGAGGACCGGAATTTTGGGCAGCATTAGAATATCGGCCAGAGATTCACCCAAAGAATATTCAAGCACAACCGCGATCAGGGCGCCAAGGAGCCATCCTATCAAAGGAACACGGGAAAACGAATTCCGAATTTTTTTCAACAAGAGCTTCATTTTTTCAAACAAATCGCCGCTGTCCGCCTCCAAACGTCGTCTCTCCATTTCACGTTCACTTAAAGTCTCAACCGCGCGCTGTAAGGTTCACCGAAAAATCCGTGAGGCCTAAACGTCAGAATGAGCAAGATGATCGTGTAGGCAATCAAATCACGAAGTGTTGAGGGGAAAATCATTGCCACAAAGATTTCGATGAAGCCCAGCAAGAACCCGGCCAAGGTAGCGCCTAGAATGGAACCTCTTCCCCCAAGAATGGCGGCAACGAAAGCCTTCCAGCCAAACACAATCCCCATGTAAGGATCCAAAACAGGATAGGCGATGCCAAAAAGTATCCCTGCAGCCGCCGCCAGCGCCGAGCCGATAGCGAAGGTCATCGCGGCAATGGTGTTTATGGATACGCCCATCAAGGGGACCACCACGTAATCGAAAGCCATGGCCCGCATGGCCATCCCATACTTGGTCCTGCGGACAAACTGATGCAGTCCGAGCATCAGCATCAAGGATACCCCGACAATCATTATCTTCTTGTTGGTGACATAGACGCCACCAAGATTATAGGTCGTAGATTTAATCAAGGCCGGAAAGCTGACCCGTCTGGCGCCCAGCAGTGCCAGGTTCCCGGTCTCGAGAATAATGCCGATCATCAAGCCGGTAATCGCGGCCGAGGCTCGCGGCGCTTCCCGCAAAGGCCGGTACCCTACCCTTTCAACTAAAATGCCCACAAAGGAAGTTAAAAACATGGATATGATAATGGTCAACACCAGAATCACCCAATTGGGCAGGGCAAAACCACCCATTGAGGCCAGTGCCGTTATGCCGGCGGCGGCGCCGAAGCCGATATACGCCCCTACCATAAAAATATCACCGTGAGCAAAATTAAACAGCATCAGGATACCGTATACCATGGAATACCCCAGGGCGATTAAGGCATAGAAGCTGCCCCATTGCAGCGCATTGACCAAATTCTGCCAGAAAAATGTCATCAAGTTCTCTCCGCAGTCATTCAAAAAGGCGGGCACAGGGCTCGAAAGCCCTGGCCCGCCTTATATGTACTATTCCTTATTCTCTGTGGACTAATGTCGAGACCTTTGCAAAACGCCCCCTTTTGCCCAATTCCTGTGTCAGGCTCAAATTTTAATCCTCAAAATACTTAA
>CAZDAB010000035.1:0-12816 GCA_964502855.1 uncultured Desulfobacteraceae bacterium
GTGTATCAATTTATCTGAGCAATACTGTATCAATTTATCTCAGCGCTATAGGTCAAGATCCATTAAAACAACATCAGGACCATTTTTTTCAATCTCTGATAAAAGCCCTTCCCTATCCTGCAAAAAGGAATCGACTTTATACCATCCGCTTATAAATCTGCATCTTATCCCTGGACCAGTTCCATTATCAAACATCATCATTTTTAACCCCGACATAGTGGAAACCCTCCCGTCATTTTGTACCCGAATAATTCAACATTCATGCCAGGGATGATAATGGATATAAAAACATAATCTTCATAAATATAAATCTGTTATTAAATCATAATTTACAGTCAGTTAAAGTCAAAGCCCGGATAGAAAACATGGAATCATACGGGGATTAAGCCTATTCCGAAAAACAGAGATTTGCACATTTTTCTATTCATAATGCCCATGTTTTTGTGCAACTAAAAGGATTCCTAGACAGACACAAGAATTATGGAACCACTGTTAGAAAGTAAAGTGTTTAAAAAAACAACAAATTCACATAACCCGTTAAAAACATTATTCAAAACAGACTGTTAAAATTTTTTAAACAAGGTTTAACATCACAAAACATATGATCTCACGATACATAAACACTCAAGATCATGGAATATAGCCCTTTGCATGTAAGTAAAATCTCCATAAAAAATTTATTAATGAAACAGACAGGCAGAGGGGTAATATTACATGAACGTAGTGAGATAAATTTGCCTTTGAAATGACCTATGGCGTGTAATGTTTTGTTGGATGTAATGATATTGATGTTGGGTGAAATGAAATGATTTGTTTTGGGGCATGAATAATTTTTATGAATCAATCGGTACAGGGTAGCATCGGTCCGTAGCGAGTCCATGTTTTGCAGAGAGTCATTATATAGTTAAGTAAAGAGGGATGCCTGCCCGGATTGTTATGATATAACTTACCGCTAAACGAATATCTATCGCTGATGCGATTCCATCATTTAGACACTATTATGATAGCCTCCATTACCATATCTGAAATTTATTCCTTTTTCAGATATATTTTTGGGACACAAGATATTTTCGATCGCTTGGATTTATGCTCTATTGCAGAGATCTTGAATCTGGGGTCCTTGCAGCTCGGTTGGAGATATCACATGTTGTTAATATTTAAAGATTTTGAAGATATCCAAAACGTACTTAAAAATGAATTACCCCGTAGCAAAGCTGCAAGGTACCAAAATAAATTTTTATTTTATTAACCCCGATGCAAAGCATCGAGGACTCCTTTTGATTGAAATCCTTATTCTAACAGTTGTAGGTAA
The DNA here is from genome assembly GCA_964502855.1 of uncultured Desulfobacteraceae bacterium. Taxonomy (GTDB): domain Bacteria; phylum Desulfobacterota; class Desulfobacteria; order Desulfobacterales; family UBA11574; genus S5133MH16. The sequence continues at coordinate 1,313 of CAZDAB010000035.1, forward strand.
TTGCAGCTATTTGAAAAAGTATTGCCTCTAAAATTAAGGGCCCCGTGGACGAGGTAACTTTTCTGGATCAATGTAGTAAGGCTTCGCCTTGTCTCTATCAACTTTTTCTTCCGACTTATGATCACTGCTAACTACTCCTTGATACTTCGTAATTCTACGATCAATAACTGTGATAAAAGGATTTGGAGGACCCCATGTCCATCTGTAAAACCTTTCTTTTGTGTAATCACCTCCATGAGGTCCTTCATAATCAATTATTTCAGTTATTTCGAATCTATTTACCTCATAGTTTTTTTGTTCTTCTTTCCGTCTTTTATTCTCATGCCAGAAATTCACCTCTCCGATCCAACGCCCGGTTGATCCTCTTTCTGATGGGTCCACTTTTGTTATATAAGTATCAAAATTTCGTTCAACAATCCGAGAAATTTTCTTTATTGCAGGAAAATTTCTCTTTCTCTCTTCAATAATGACAACTCGGTTTTCAGCCAAGTTAGACCCTGCTTGTTCACCAGCTCCAATGTCATAAATTTTTATAAGTCCAATATTTTGGTTTTTCATTCTACGAGATACATATTGTTTTACAATTTTTGCTCGTCTTTCTGATAATCTTCTGTTACTATCTGAAAATTTTCTTCGGTCGTTGGCATATGTTTGTTCATCAGCTTTTCCGATAAATTCTAATGTTACGAAATAGCCTTCAGAAATCTTTTCAGAATAGTGCGTAATGAGTTTATCAAGTTCCGCTGTATCATCGGAACTTAAATTATGACCTCCAGTAGGAAAAAATATTTTACCAACGATTATTCCATTAGAAATTCTTTTGTCTGTGGGTTTAAACCAGCTTTCTTTTTGGAAATTTCGATCATCTAAACGCAACCCAAGTGCTCTACGTGCTTTAAATCTCGGTCCCATCTGCCTATCCTCATGATTAATTGTAAATGTAACTAATTTAAATTGCTCATTATATTGGAGGTTATAGAATTTATCCCAAGGCTAATTAGTGCTTGACCGAAAACCCTGCTTTTGCGGTCCAAAATTCGAAATCCGAAACACGAAATGCGAAACAATGACAAAAATAAAAAGATCCAAATGATAAAAACATCGGATATTCAATGTGTTAGTTTTGGTCATTTTATCATTCGATATTCGAATTTGTTTCGAATTTAGAAATTAGATATTCGAATTTTACCTGAACATGACTTTTCGTTCAAGCACTAATTAGATTATATTGCAAATTGATGTGCTTCGCTTGAATAATTGGAGTTTATGTATTCTGAGTGCCTATTCCAGTTTCAATACACTTGTTTAAAAACAAAACACTCCACCTCGTCATTTTTTAATTTATATTTTAAAATATTTCAATAGAGGAAATAGGATTTGTTACGACTAAATACCATATCTCAACTATGGTATGATTACAGATACATTGAGGCTACCTCACGAATATTGGACTTGTCAAACCCTGACATCTCTTGCCATGACATGAAATCCGTTAAATTATCAGATATCAAACTCGACCTGTAAATATCAAGCCCAGGTTATTTTTCAGATATCCATTCTTGAAATGTTCGGTTGTCAAAAACGGTTAAAGCTTTTTTTAATTCCCGTTAATCTTATCCCTTAATTTCCCGGAACATTTAAACGTAATAACCTTTCTGGGTGCCAGCATTAAATCTTCACCTGTAGCCGGATTCCGGCCTCTTCGTTCCTTTTTTTGATTGACACAGAATTTACCGAATCCGCTTATCAGGACATCCTCACCGGATTCTAATTTGCTTTTGATGATCTCTAAGAGATTTTCAATAATTTGATATGATCTGTTTTTAGTAAAACCGGTCTGGTTCTGGATTGATTCTACGATCTGAATCTTTGTAAGCGCCATGTGTTTCTCCTGCGGATATGAATGATATTAATATTGGAAAGTTTTTTTTCGTATAGCATTTAAGTTAAATATTGTCAAGATTTTAATAGGTTATATGAAATATAGCTGTAGATACAATTGAAACTGTTTTGTTTTAATAAAGTTAGTAGTCACTACTAATCGCCTAAAATCCTTGACATATAATGAAATAGGAGTAAGGTTGCTCAGAATGTTCGAATTTTTCCTTAAATTATAGGAAAGGGAGAACAGATATGATGATACAAAAAACCCCATTTCTCAAATAGAGAGTGGGGTTTTGTGTTTTTATTAATATCGATAAGATACCACAACTGGTGTTAGCATTGAGGTAACAAATGGATATCTTAAAAACGACCTGGCCTTGATATTTACAGTCCGAGTTTGATATCTAATAGTTTTAATAAATTCAGGATCTTAGCAAGATGAACCACCATATTCTTTTATATAATTATGGCAAAATTACAAATTAGTAATAAAATTTCATATGCTATAAGGTCTGAATATACTCGTTATTCCACTTGGAGAATTGATTAATATGGATCTTTTCTGGGAATCTGTTATATCTCTTATTGTTGGCTACGGGAGTATTTGCCTTTTGTTATGGTCATTATTCCACTTCGAATCGATAGGAGACTTTACTAAGTGGCTTTTAATTGATTTTACAGGTCTGAGTTATATTTATGGAAAATTTTGGCCAAAATCTATAAATCAAAACAATCCACCACCAACCTTCTTTTTATGGATACTTGGGATATACGTGGCTTTATACGGTTTAGCCTCACAAAGACATGAAAATAAAGTTGATATTATTGAAGCCAGAGTGAATTATATTTACAACCAATTTAATTCAAATGAATATAAAGTTGCCTTATCAAATATACCGATCATTCAGAATATGAAAGCTCCTTATAAGCCAGAACTTTTTAAACCAATATCCATTTTTAAATCATTAAGTTCCAAAGAATATTTACACAACGATACTATAAAGCAATTGAAGCAATTTATCATAGACCGGAAAGATAAATTGAATAATGTAGATTTGAGCTATGTGAAGCTTGATAAATTGTAATGCTTCAGACGGAATTGGAGTTTTCCTCAAATTATGTTAGTTGTCAACACGAGGAGGAAAGCTCATGGCCAAGAAACGAAAATACTATTCACCTGACCAGAAAGTACAGATCCTGATTGGTTTTTTGACCTCATGGAAAAAAATGCTTTTAAAAATAGAGGGACTCTTGAGAAAGAAGCAGAAAAAATTAATTACAGATCACAACATATAAAAATACCGTCTTCATCTGGACAAAAAATGGTAGCAGAATTTTATATTCATCCATCGACTGGAAAATTCGGTCGTGTGGAAATAGTTCCTGAAAACCAAGAATTTGATAAAGGTCCAAATCTTTTTGAAAGCTTAGAATACATTGATATGTCAATTCCACGCATGATGTCCAAATATGACAAGAAGGGATATAATATGTTTTTAAAGAGTATAAAAAGTCTTTTTTTCCCTAATGCTCGGGTTACAAAGAAAAGAGCAGAGGAATTCTTCAGCAACCCTTTTAATTTTTACGAGACAACTTAAATATTCTTTTGGAATCTCTAAATGGATGAATTAAAGCCAAAAAGACCCAGACTCACAAGTCCTTTATCAGAAGAGATTAAGCCCATCTGGAAAATACAGGGACTTATTTTATCTTTGCTTGATAAAATTAACGAATCTATTTTGGATGATGAAGATATTTCGGAAAGATCAGAAGCCGCCAAGCAGTTACTTAAAAAAGCACATGAGTTAATTAACTGTATTGAAGACGTGTTAAAAAGAGAATTAAACATTAAAGATGTCGGCGAGTCTCCGAAGTGGCGAATTGAGCTGATAGCTAAAAAGCCACAGTTGGAAATGGCCTTTAAGGTATTCGACTTTATAAAGGCAAACACCATTAAGCATGCGGAAAGTCGGCCTTTAGCTCAAAAACGGAGAACTGGAAAATACAAACATACGATTAAAAGCGGTGAGCATAAGGGAAAAACTTATGACTATGATTATGTGTTGTTCATCCCTGATTATGATCGGATGGAATCAAAAACTGGTTTAGGCAAACGGCAGATCCAGAGATACCTTAAAGCACTTTCAGAGACGGAACCGAAAATTCTCGTAGATTTCGGAAAAGGAGGACCAAGAGAGAGCAAAATTTATGGTGTTGGTTATTGGGGATTTTATGAAGATAAACCGGGTGATCGAAAACCAAAAAGGCAGTTTTTTATGAAAGGTAGTCGTGAGGTGAAGGAATGTTTGTTAAATATTAACCTTTAGTCAAACGTCGCCGTCGTTTGAGTCATTATATGGCAAGTCGTTTGACCACCTTAAATTACCGTGTCAAACGTCGTCCAACGAAAATAAATTTATTCTATAACATTTTGTATTAATTAAATATATAGCCACTTTATACAAAACCTTATCGATGACATACATGTACATAGTTTACTTTTTCTCTTTTTATATTTTTATCTATCTATTATTTCACTCATCGCATAAGTAAATCTTTCTACTCGCTTCGCTTCGTAGATTATTTCCTTAAGGATGCTCTGAGTAAAATAATAGATCAGTGCATACGCACTGACATTTATTTTCATTTCATTTTAACAAAGCATCAAGATTTTTTATTCTAAAGGCTTTTGCTTCCTTTTATAAATATGAAATAAAAGACACCTTTTGTAATTAGTCACCAAAACCCTTTAGAATAAAAAATCTTTTGTAATCATAAGGGGCCTGCTTTTGTAATCTTATATAATCCCCAAACTCACCCAATTTTGACAGCCCTTTTTTCCTATGCAACCCGTAATACTGCTGATGTTTGCTTCTTAAAGAAAGGGTCAGACGTTTAAATTTTGCTTTAAAAAATCCCTTTTGGGAGGCCTGTTTTGGAGAAATTATATGGCGAGAAACATCACTTAGCAATTCATTCTTTGGTTTTTTAATCTTTACTCGAAACAACATGCTTGGCTAAAGGTTTAATCTCACCAGTTAGCGCCCGCAAGGATTTGGCACAGATATAAGTGTTTTGGCCTATTCCTATTATGTTTGTGTTGATTGCTTCTATGGTTTTGTTTAAGGCTATAATCTCGTTACGTATCCTGTAAACAAAAAATGGTAAAAAAAATAGTAGAATTGCTGCGACCAAAACGATCACATAGAAAATTAAAACGACTCCACCACCAACTGCGCCCATATTATCCTCCTTTTTTCAATAAACTTCTACTTCAGATTCTCGATCAGAATACTGACAATATCCAAAATCAAATCCTACTATAGATTTCCTATTTTGGAAATTGTTAATATCAAATGAATTCTGATTGAGATCGCTTTGAAATTACTCTCATTCGGCGGAAAATATAAGTGTCGAAATCCTTTTATTCGGAATTAGCGTGAATAAAATATTTTTGATGAGTGGTTATAATTTTATAACTCAACGGGTATTTATAATCAATCAATATTAAAAACAATAACAACAACACACTGTTTTAAATCCAAAAATAAGCGATATAGAGCGTGGATATCCAACAAAAAATTTTCCCGTATAAGTAAGTATACCCCAAATTTTACCCTTTTATTCGCCCTTGTATATAAAGCTTTTTTTAAAGATTAATTTTTGATCTGTTTCGGAGCGGATAAACAAATAATAAAAAATGCCTATAACCATCTCATAAATTTTCCTGATTTTAGGAACACCCCCCCTATAGTATCGGATGTCCTGCCTGTCATATTGTGACACATCTGCAAAAATTCCTGTTTAAAAAAGATAAAAATCTTAAAAAAAGTTCTTTACTTTACTAAATTAAAAGTTTAAAATATATAATAATTCTGGCAACTTATGAGCATTTAAGGGGGTCAAAATGATAAGAGCAATCGGTTATATCCGAGTAAGCACCGATGAGCAAGCCAAGGAAGGCGTGAGCCTTGAGAATCAGGAAGCCAAAATCAGATCTTACTGTGATCTGAAAGATTTTGAAATTCTAGAAATCGTTCAGGATGCCGGTATCAGCGCCAAGAATCTAAGAAGGCCTGGAGCCCAGAAGGTCATAGAGATGGCCCGGGAACAAATGTTTGATGCTGTCGTGGTCTATAAGCTGGACCGAATGTTCCGAAGCACATCCGATGCTCTTTTGACTACCAAGCAATTTGATAAATGGGGTGTCGGTTTTCATAGCATATCAGAAAACCTTGATACAAAATCCGCTATGGGAAAATTCTTTTTTACCCTTACCGCTGCCCTGGCTGAGATGGAACGAGAAATCATCGGTGAACGGACTCGGGATGTTCTTCAACGAAAAAAGGCAAACGGTGAAGTTTATGGTCATGTTCCTTTTGGGTTCAAACGGTTCAAGGGAAAGCTGCTGGCTCATAAGGATGAACAGAAAATTATTCAGGCCGTTTTGGGGATGCGACAAAAAGGTTTGAACTACAGCAAGATTTCAAGGGAACTGAATCAGATGGGTTTTAAAACAAAAAAAGGAAACAAGTGGTATCCGCAGACGGTTAAAAACGTGATTGCTCTTCAAGGGAGTCTGTAAAAATTTTATCAGTGAGGGGGATTTTATTTTGAAACGAAAAAACAAAAAAAATAATCGGCAGGCAAAGTCAATCGGTTCACAGGTAAATATCGACATCTGGAATGAATTAAAAATTCAGGCCATACGGGAAGGCCGGAAAACCGGAGAGGTTCTTGACGATGCTATTCGGATGTATCTCGAAAACAAAAAAGACGATTTTTTGGGGCTGGGGTTTCCGTTTGAATGAAAAAAACATAATTTATCGGCTGATTTTTGAGATGGGGTTCCCAGTGTTTGTCATCGCCAAAACCCTTGATACGAGTGAAACCGAAATCTACCGATTTTTGAACGGAGAAAAAATATCTTCTAATGCCAAAAAAAAGTTGAAGTTGTTGTGGCTCAATTTGGTCGATATGGAAGAGATCCAAAAAAATTCAAATAAACCTTAAGAGTTATGCGATAAGAATCCTGAGTGTTAAGCTTAATTACATTTATACTTGGTTAACAAAAATTTTAAATTTTTATACCAAAATTCCTTCGCGTTTGAATTATAACTCAACTATTAAAGACGGAAATAGATCAATGGATAGCTTTGCAACCTACGGCATCCGGATAGGAAATAGATTTGGCAGTGGGAAATCCTATTTTCCTCGGATTCTGCTACAATTTTGTAAAGCGTTATATGGGTGGGGATTTAAAAGATATCACGAGCGTATGGATAAGGTAGTTAACATATACGAACTTTCATCGATATTAAAGGCAAGCCCTCATACTTTGAAAAAGATATGGCGTTCATTGCCCCATTTCTTCATTGGCGAAGGAACTACCCTAAAGGGTGCCAGATTTATACCTGATCTGGTCATAAAACACTTAATGGCGGAGGCAAGTAATGTCTGTGTGGCGGAATCAAAAACGAAACGTTTGGATAGCAAAATTTTATTATCAAAATCGACAGTACAAAAAAGAAGGTTTCGAAACCAGGTCGAAAGCCCTGGAATGGGAAGTTCAGAAACGAAAAGATCTGGAAAATCCGCCGGAACCGGAACCGGAACCGGAAACGGAAACGATCCGTTTAACCTTCTTTCAGGTATCGACAATATATCTTGAAGATTGCAAGGCAAGATTCCAGAAGAACACTTGGAGACAAAAGGCATTTGTTTATCGTAATTTTTTATCATTTATTAATGAAGATCCTCCAGCAGATTCTATTACTAAACAGACATTTCGTGAATATTTAGTGTACCGCATGACTAAAGATGGTAATTGTGCGGCAAATCGAGACCTGAAAGAATTTAAAGCTCTGTTTAACTGGTGCATTCAGCAAGAGCTTCTCTTTAAAAATCCTTGCATCAATATTCGGGATTATCCTGAAGAACCAAAGGTAAAATATATACCTACAGCAGAGGATATCAACCGTATTATTTTGGTTGCCGAGCCCGATGATAAGGATTTGATTCAGATATTACGACATACGGCAGGGCGAATCTCAGAGGTATTAAACTTAACATGGGAAGACATTAACTTTGAACAAAGATGGGTCAGACTATGGACGAGAAAGCGTAGAGGTGGCGAATTACATGAAGATAAGCTTCCTATGACAGATACCTTATATAGGATTTTAAAGTACCGATGGAATAACCGGAATAAATTAACACCGTATGTTTTTCATAATAAAGACGGTTCAAAATACACTTACCACCAAAAAGGACACATTATGAAAAAAGTTTGCAAAAAAGCCGGGATTAAACCGTTCGGCTTTCATTCTATACGGCATCACGTTGCTTCTTTTCTGGCAGATTCCCAAAAAGTCTCCCACAACCAGATACAACTGATGCTCCGACACCGTAAACTTACAACAACAGATCATTATATTAAAACCCTAGATCCTCAATTAAAGCAGATCTCTAAGGTGCTTGACGAACAGAATCAAGTTATCGTAAAGAAAACAATATCATAGCCTTTAAATCGTACCGGATATCGTACCGATTTTGTTTATAACACAGATTTTTTAATATTTATTGGGAGTTACAGGGAATTCAAAGAAGCTGAATTGATAGGATTTTCTTTAATTTTAAATGGTTAGAAAGATCTATTTTAGCCTGCTAAGCGAGTGAGGGGGGAAACTTCCTCCGAGGGTTCGAATCCCTCTCTCTCCGCCAAAAAGCAAAAAGCCCGATTTTTAAATCGGGCTTTTTTATGGTCACCCTAAGCATCATTCATGAGAAAAGCAGGTTAAGCTCTGTCCATTTCACCCGTCATCTGGTCCTTGTAAATCTGATAATATTTAAAAACCTTTTTGATATAGAACCGGGTTGCCTTAAACGGTGGGATCCCCTGATAATGCCTTACGTTTCTGCTCCCGGCATTGTATGCCGCAAGCGCCAGTTCGACGTCCCCGTCGAATTGGGTAACCAGCTGTTTGAAATAGCGTACCCCACCACTAATGTTTTGCTTGGGATTGAAAATGTCCTCCACACCCAGCGCCTGGGCGGTTGCCGGCATCAGCTGCATAAGGCCTTTTGCACCTCTTTTGGAAGTTGCCCGGGTATTGTATCCGGACTCCGCCATAATGATTGCCTTAACAAGGGCAGGATCAATCTGGTAACGGCCGGCCGCTTGAATGACAATGGAGTGTAAGAGACGTTCGGCTTTCTTAGGGCCTATGGATGACAACCTGTATTCCATTTGGGCATAATCGTATTCCTCTACCAGCGATAGGGAGTCCGCTACCTTTGAAATTGCCGACATTTTATTGATCTCCCCGGTAGGCTTACGGCTGTTACTTGTGGACGCAACAGATACACCTATAATGATTAGGGAAATGAATAGAAATTTCACAAATCCTATTGATGCTATCTGTATGGTTATCTTTTTATCCATTATAGATCCCATTTTCGTTAGTTGATTACTTAACGATGTTTGCATAAAAAAAAGGCTGAACTTTAAACTATAATCTTTATTTTTTATATGTCAAGTAAAAAAGGCTACAATATATTGTGTTTTAAAACGGGGTGTTGCATATAAAATACCGGATTTATAATTTTTTTAAAGCGGTGTTTATACCCTCCCCGACTTTTTTGCAACAATAATATGTTTGTTGTGAAATTCATTGTTGTACCAAATTGGTCAGATAAGAAGTGTGGGAAGAAATTGCGGTTACAGCGGGGGAAAGGTTATGAAACCGTCGTTCTGCCTTATGACAAGATCTGCCGTAATAATTCCTAACGAAAACGCGCCGTTCAGGAAAGTTCGAAACTTGTGTTTGTCAAAATGATTTATTGCGCGTAACTAATACTAATGCTTAAGATTATTTTATTACGGCATGGGCTCAATTTCGACATGAATCGGTTCTATATGTTGTTGAATCGGAACACACTCGCCGGAGTATCTGATCTTGGTCAAGCACAATTTGAATAAGAATTCTGCTTTCCATTCGCTCCCGTCAGATGATTTTCCGGTAATTACTGTTTTTCTATACCTGTCCCCGCTCCATACATGCTCCGGGTCTCCCGTGCGGATACATTCACATCCGCTGGAACATCCTGTGGCGGTGCTGATCGTATTTTCTTTAATTATTTGGTCTGTGGCCATTGATAAAAGCTTGGCACTGTCCATATTAACATTTGGAGACGCAATTTCTTGTACCAAATGGGGATTTAATGCCTTCCATTCCACAATTTCGCATCTATTATTACATGTCATAACACCCTCCTAATTTTTAAGTGTTAAAAAAGCCAAATAGATTCTTGATAAAAAGTGCGGGCCAAGCCGGTTCGTTTAGCCCACAGATGGAATGTTGGAACCATGGAATATTGGGTTCTGGGCCTCCGGCTCGGAGAGTCTATGGTTCAGAGAGAAAATGGAAAATTGGGTTATTTTAAAATTCCTCCATTCCAATATTCCATATCGGAGTTAAAAATGCAAGACTAAAAAAACTGTTATTTTCAACAAATTGTAGAATTTCCAAGATATTAAATTAGGATGATCTTCTCGTCCGGTGATCCGGCAAACTCCTTCCTGGCCGCGTATCCGGTTTCAAAAACGTTTTGATTGAGTCTCCTTATCTTAGCGTTGGCTGCGGGGTCCTTCTGTTGAGGCACGTTATTGAGTATTGCCTGTATGGCCGCCTTTTTGGGTAAGGTTATGAATCGATTGTCCTTTCTTATCTTAAGATCCGCCGCGATAACTCCCAGTGAGAACGGACCCTTCATAATCGTCAGAAACTTATGTTTCTTAAAGTCAAAAAACACCAGCCTCAGGTCATGGCCTTGGTCGATGACTTCCTCAAACCTTTTAAGATACTCATCCCGAGTGAGATATCTCGGGCCTTTGCGGCTGGCAGTAACCAAAATCGGCTCATCCACATAGAAATCGGCCACAACAGTAAGCCCTCTGGGAAAGGATTTTTCAAAATCTCCCGCCGTATAGACGGCTCGCCAGGCCTCGGAAAGATCAAACCCGTTGACATAGTCCACGTAATGGGACACGGAACCCTTGACTTCATGTTCACGGATCATGACATCCACGCAAAGTGGACCGCCGGCCTGAGCCAGACCCCGGCACTGGTGAATGGCTGCATGAAAACCCGCTTCAATGGCTGCGTCCGCCTGTATATTTGACAGTGTGAGGTAGCCGGAACCGCCAATGGATGGATTGGTGATGGTTAGCTGTTTTTCTTTAGCCATGCCTTCCTCCTAAATCTTTTTAAGTTCGGTTATGCTGATTGAAGTCGAAAAGCTTGGACCATCGAAACTCAGGGCGCCAACCGGGCAGGGAAACTGGATACACGCCCCACAGCCGAAGCATTTGCCGGGGTCGTTGTCGAGCAGTGCATGGCACCTGAGCCCGATGCCGCAAAGCCGGCACTTGAACTTAGGTAGATCCTTGAGTTTTTCAGGCTCCTCCCGGGCCACCCGCTCTCTTTCTTTGGCAAACTTAAGATCCAGGCACTCATCGGATCTTATAAAATGACCCATCCGGATACCTGAGTCCTTGGCAGTTTTTCCCATGTCCAGCACGCAGACCCCGTCTGCCACCACCATTATTTTTTCCTTGT
>CAZDAB010000036.1:0-12784 GCA_964502855.1 uncultured Desulfobacteraceae bacterium
TCGAATCAGCCGCTTGGGGACTGCTTTGGCTTCACGGTACCATATATCCAGCGCTTCACCGGAGGGCTTGATAAATTCAATCCCCTGTTTACGCAAGGCCTCCAGAGCGTTAACGTTGTCTTCCCGGTTCAGCCTGTCTATCTCACGGAATATACGGCCCATTATTTCGCGAAATATCCGTTGATCATGAGTCGATATTTTTGCAAATGCCTTGTGATCCACGGCCAACACACCATAAATATACATAAACGGCTCGTACATCAGGTAGTTAATCTGGGTATGCCATTGCAGCGCCACAGCTCCGATGGGCGGAATGGTGACCGTATTGATCAGTCCGGTTTGAAGGCCGGCCCGCACATCGGCGATGGATAACGGAAATGGAGTGATGCCAAAGGCCTTGACCGCTTCAAGGATCATGGGATCATTGTCCGGAATCCAGACTCTCTGCCGGCGCATCTCCTCAACGGTTCTTATGGGCACGGTGGACATCACATAGGCAAAGCCGCCCTCGGCGATGCCGAAGATTACAAATCCTCCTTTTTCAAGCCCTTGGGCAATGCGCTGGTCCAGATGCTTGCGAACATAATCAACCTCTTCAAAGGATCTAAATTTAAGCGGCAGGCTGTAAATCTGGTCGTCGGGATAAAACTGGGATAAACTCCCGCTCACAACTGCGCCCCCATGAAGCTGACCGATGCGGATTTTTCGTAAAACCGCCTTATCGTCGCCCATTACTCCGCCCGGATAGTATTTAATCGTCACCCGGTTGTCGGTTTTACGGGCCAGTTCCTCGGCGCCTTCCCGCATTTTTTGCATCCAGACAGACCCTTCCGGCGACAGGGTGGCGATCTTGAACCTCATGGCCTGGGCCTGACCGCTTAACATAATAACAAGCATAATTGTAATAATTCTCATCATCCTGGGGGGTCCCTCTTTATATTTTTTGTTTAAATCTAAACCAGACAAGCCAAAAGTAAAAAATGTTTGCCACAAAGGCACAAAGACACAAAGGATAAATTTATTATTCTTTCTTGGTGTCTTGGTGGCAATGAATAAAGTTATGACAATAAAAGCTTAAAAGTAGTCCTCCGCACTATCCAAAAGTTCCCGGGCCTTTTGCTGTGCCAGGGTATTACTGAGCGCATATCCCGGGACATCCGGGTCGGCCTTAAGCACTTCGTTTAGAAACCGGTCGTGCAGTTCCCGGTCAAACATCAGGCGGGCATAATGCTTGGCATACAACACCTTGACCATCAAATTTTTATTTTTTGAAATATCCAGGGCACGATCAAAATGCTGACGTCCCACATCGGGTTTGCCGCCCAAAGCCGGCGGGAGAAATGTCGCCAAAACACCCAGATACAAATGGGCGGCGCCATCATGATAGAATTCATCCAATTCCACGACCCGCTCCATAATGGCTTGGACACGAGAAATCTCTGCAACCGCGTTCCAGTCTTCTCGATGCGCCTGAATCCAGGCAGACCATGCCGATCCCAGGGTGAACAGATCCGGCACATCCTTGATGCTCAGCTTGGAAATAATCTTCTCAAATTCCTGAAAGTGGGTCTGCCGGAGTTCACAGGCGCCTGACCTGCGAACACAAATGGCACGTAACGCGTAATCGAGGGCTTTATGGGTCAGTTTTTTGGCCCTGGCCGTATCTTCAACGAACACATCCGTATAAGCCGTATATATGTCTGCTGCCGAACGAAGCAAAGATTCATTGTCCGGATCCCGGTACAGCATACTGTCAACCATCAGCAGGTATGCCGGCCCACCGGCTTCAACCGTGGCCGGATCATTGTTGTTCAGGATGGCGCGGGACAGGTTTTCGGTCATATCGATACTTGCCGACGAAATAAAAAGAGAACATCCGGACAGCAGGGTCTTGCATAGAATCATAAGAATTGATATTGTCCTTAACCATCTGTTATGATTAATTCTTTTATAAGATAAAAACATAAAAACGCCTCATCCGGATTGGTTTAAAAAAAGAGAAATTAAACCCTAAAAAAGCCGGGTTCACTTGACAAAGCTTTCTTTAACAAAAAAATTTAAGATAAACAATAGGTGAAAAACAGAGCACTCGTGATTCTTAAGGACATGTTCCGTTGACCCGCGTCTGAGTTTCCATTTTTCACTCATTTTTCATTTTAATTTCATAATTGTTTCACTTTCCGGATCTATAGTTAACGCAAAATTAAGGGATTAATTCGCCAAAGTTCGGTGGCGAATTAAAACCGTTAACAACAGACTCCGGAGGTGGCTAACATGTATAAGTATCTAAAACCATTAATCTATTTCATTCTTGCCCTGGCTTTTTTTATGTTCGCATCCATGGGCCGGGCAGAGACCGAAAATCAAAAAACCCTTTCCCCCTATTTTTTTATTGAAAACGGGGATCCATCCGTGGACCGCTTTCCCCTAAAGAAAACCCATGTGAACATTACCATTACCGGCGTTATCGCTGATGTGATCATCACCCAAAAATATGCAAATCATGGCACTCGCCCCATTACCGCGCGCTACATTTTTCCGGCCTCAACCCGGGCCGCAGTTCACGGCATGAACATGAAAATCGGCGAACATATGATCTGTGCCAAAGTCAAAGAACGAAACACCGCCCAAAAGGAATTCAACACGGCCAAAAAGCAGGGAAAGAGTGCATCTTTGCTCAAACAGCAGCGACCCAATGTGTTCAGTATGAACGTGGCGAACATTATGCCCGAAGATATCATTGAGATTGAATTGCACTACACCGAATTACTCGTTCCCACGGACGGAACCTATGAATTTATCTACCCGACGGTCGTGGGTCCGCGGTACTCAAACCAAAATGAAGCTGATTCGCCGGAAACAGACCACTGGGTTAAAAACCCCTATCTTAAGGAAGGCAGTGAGGATCGCACGGAATTTGATATTGACCTTTCCATTTCCACCGGCATTGCCCTTCAGGAGCTTTCGTGTCCGTCCCATGAAACCCAAATCGTATGGGAGAGTAAATCGCTTGCTCGAATCCTGATGGCAACATCCGAGAAATATGGCGGAAATCGTGATTTTATTGTAAACTACCGACTGGCCGGCAAAACCATTGAATCCGGCTTGATGCTGTATTCCGGTGAGGATGAAAATTTTTTCCTGCTCATGGTTCAACCTCCGGAACAAATTAAACCCGCGGATATCCCCCCCCGGGAATACATCTTCGTGGTGGACATTTCCGGCTCCATGCACGGATTTCCCCTGAATACGGCCAAAAAGCTTCTGAAAAACCTGATTGAAAATCTTAAAGAATCGGACAAATTTAATGTGGTTCTTTTTGCCGGCGGCTCCAGAGTGATGGCCCCCGCATCGGTGCCGGCCTCCGGGAAAAATATCCATAGCGCCGTCCGGCTGATCGATGGTCAGAAGGGCGGCGGGGGCACGGAACTTTCCTTAGCTTTGAAAAAGGCCCTGTCCTTACCGGCAGATGAAGCCTATTCCCGAACCATTCTTATTATAACAGACGGATATATTGCTGCGGAAAAGGATGTTTTTCATCTGATTCAACAGAACCTGAACCGCACCAACGTGTTTTCTTTCGGTATCGGCAGTAGTGTGAACCGATATCTCATTGAAGGGATGGCCAGGGCCGGACACGGGGAGCCCTTCGTGGTAACCCAACCCCGGGAAGCCCGTGGTGCTGCGGAACGGTTCCGCAACTATGTTCAATCACCCGTACTAACGCACATTGCGGTCACATATCACGGTTTTGAACCCTATGATATGGAGCCCCCTGTAATTGCGGATCTGTTTGCCCGGCGACCCGTAATGGTTTTCGGTAAATGGCGGGGCAATCCCCAGGGCACTATTGAACTCACCGGCGTAGGCGGAAGCGGTAAGTATCTGAAGACAATTTATGTGTCCGAAACCAAACCCCTAAAAGTAAACAGCGCCTTGAAGTATTTATGGGCCCGGACACGGATTGGACGTCTGTCGGATTTCAATTTCAAGGATCACACCCGTGACACCCGCGCTCAAATAACCTCCCTGGGACTGACGTATAATTTGTTGACGGCAAACACATCCTTTGTTGCCGTCCACGAGGTGGTGCGCAATCCAGAGGCTCAATCCCAAGATGTTCATCAGCCCCTGCCCTTGCCCTTAAATGTGTCCAACCTGGCCGTAGGCGGATCGGTATCAAAGGTTCCCGAACCCGAGTTGTTCACAATGCTGGTCATTGCGCTTATGATTCTTATCCTGGCCCTCGGGCATAAAAAATATTTATGTTCTCGGGTTTGATGAAACTTAGTCTTTGTGGCTTTGTGGCTTCGTGGCTTACATAAATTTCAAAAAGTTGTTATCTTGATACCAAATCTTAATATAAGCAGAACTGAGTTTATAAAAAACACTATCTTCTATTTGGTTGTTTTGCTCATCGCGGCAGGGCTCAAATACCATTACAGCCACGCCCGCAGTGGTGATTTGGGCTGGATATTGGGTCCCACTTCCGGCGCGGTTGAATATATCAGCGGAATCGCATTTGAAAAAGAAGACGATGCGGGATTTGTCAACCGCGCAAACCGGATCATCATTGCACCGTCCTGCGCCGGTGTTAATTTTTTGATCATTGCCTTTTGCATGGCGGCGTTTTCAGGCCTTCACCATCTGAGATCTTGCATATTAAAGATCTTTTGGCTGGGCAATAGTGCGGCATGGGCCTATGTTTTCACAATTGCCGTAAATGCGTTCAGAATTGTTGCGTCCATCTATATGTACAACGCCGATATTTATTATCACGGGTTGACGCCGGAAAGGCTTCACCGGATAGAAGGTATTTTTATCTACTTCTTTTTTCTCTGCCTGTTTTATGTGACATTGGATAAAATAGTTTGTTTCTGTACCCGGGATCGAGAACGGGAACAGAAAAAATGGATTCGCCAACATTTGGATCCTATTGGATCGGGTCATGGAGCTTTTATCCCTCTGTTTTGGTATCTTATGATTTCTCTGGGCATTCCGCTCTTAAACCGTGCGTATCAGAAAAACGGCCCGCAGTTTGTGGAACATTGCCTAGTCATGTTATCCGTTTGTATGGTTGTTTTTTTAGTTGTTTTTTTGATACAATCCTATTGGGGTTGGATCTTCCGTAGGATACAAGTTTACCGGCTAAAAAGACCAAATCCCGCTCCACATGGAATGTGAAAGTAAATAACCGATAGTAAGTCTAAAGTTAAAGATGATGAACTCGTAAAAAGTCCGATTTAGACGGTTTCGTAAAAAGTTCAAATTCAAGGCGTGCAAGTTTTGTAATCATGAGGCGTACTTATCGTACGTCGAATGATTGCGAAATGCAGCACAACGCAGAAGTTGGACTTTTTACGAGACCGTCAAAGATCGCTTCTTAATGTTTCGACCCAAAAAAGAGACATCATGAAACCAAAGATCCTGATTGTTGAAGATGAGCCCGCCATCACGGATACCATCCAGTATGCCCTTGAAACCGACGGGTTTGACACGGTGACCCTGTCATCCGGAATGTCCGTCATCCCCTTGATATCCGAAAATCCGGTGGACCTGATCGTGCTGGATATCGGACTGCCGGACATCAACGGGCTTGAATTGTGCAAAGAGATCAGAAAGGTTCACACCATCCCGATTATTTTTTTGACGGCACGGGCCGATGAAATTGACCGGGTTGTGGGGCTTGAAATCGGGGCGGACGACTATTTGACCAAGCCGTTCAGCCCCAGAGAATTGTCCGCCAGAGTCAAGGCGGTGCTCAGACGAACGCAACAGACAACCCCCTCCACACTGTCCGTCCCGGCATTTATAATGAATGAATCAAAGTGCCGGATCTCCTATTTTGACAAGATCCTGGACCTCTCTCATTATGAGTACAAGATATTAAAAACATTTATCCGTCGGCCGGGGCACGTGTATTCCCGGGATCAATTAATGGATCTGGTATGGGATGAACCCGAAACCAGTATGGACCGAACCGTTGATGCCCACATAAAGAACATTCGTGCCAAATTGAAAACCGTCAAACCGGATATGGATCCCATCGTCACTCACAGAGGCATGGGATATTCATTGAAAGAGGAGTTATGAAACTTGGCGCCCGTATTTTCTTTTGTTACATTTTGATTTTCGCTGTCTGTTTCTATTATCCCATCGACTGGGTGGTGAAAAATCTCCGCACCCGCTATCTTGAAAGTGTTGAAGACCCGCTGGTTGATCAGGCCAATATTTTGGCCGGCATTGTGGGTCTTGAAATGGAAACGGACCGGTTTGATCCTGAAAAGCTGTACACCGCATTTGAAACCATCTACAACCGTTCCCTTTCTGCTGAAATATACGACATGGTCAAAACACAGGTGGACATGCAGATTTATATCACCGATACCCACGGAATCCTGATTTTCGATTCCAAAAATAACGCCCATGTGGGGGAGGACTACTCAAAATGGCGAGACGTTCGCTTAACCTTAGAGGGCCAATACGGGGCCCGGACCACGCGGTCGGATCCCGAGGATCCCACATCCTCGGTTCTCTATGTGGCCACACCCCTTACGGTTAAGGGAAAGATTGCCGGGGTATTAACGGTTGGCAAACCTACCACCAACATAAATAATTTTTTAACGGACGCCAAACCCAGGATTTTTCGTGTGGGAATTCTATCTTTGATGGCCGCCGCCGTATTCAGCATGTTGGCCTCCGTGTGGATCACCCGCCCCATTAAACGCCTGACCGGTTATGCCAATGGGGTTCGCCAGGGCAAACGGATGGAATTTCCCAAACTGGGCCACAGTGAAATCGGTGAGATGGGAACCGCTTTCCAAAAAATGCAAGAGGCCCTGGAAGGGAAAAAATATGTGGAACAATATGTACAGACCCTGACCCATGAAATCAAAAGTCCGCTTTCGGCCATCCGGGGGGCCGCGGAACTTCTGGAAGAAAAAATGCAGCCCGAGCAGCGCGCCCGGTTTTTATCCAATATTCGTAATGAAGCCCATCGAATCCGGCAAATTGTGGACCGGCTCTTAGAGTTATCGGAATTGGAAAACCTGAAAATTCTAAGGAAAATAGAAAATATTTCCTTTGCCTCTTTGGTAAATACGGTGCTGGAGAGCAAACAGCCCATGCTTTCAAAAAAAAATCTCAAAGCCATGGTTCAGATTCCGGATGATATTCGGGTGAAAGGCGATTCTTTTTTACTTCATCAGGCCATGGGCAACCTCATTCAAAACGCCATGGATTTTAGTCCGGACCACGGCCAAATTCAATTAACCGCACACAGTGACGGGAAAAAGATCACATTCACGGTGGATGACACCGGCCCCGGCATCCCTGACTATGCCAAAGATAAGATTTTCGACAGATTCTTCTCCTTGAAACGGCCGGGCAACGGGGAAAAAAGTACGGGCCTAGGATTAAATTTTGTTAAAGAAGTGGCCATACTTCATAACGGGGAAGTAAAATTGGAAAATCTTCCTGAAAAAGGCGCCCGCGGCACCCTGATTCTCAATGTCTGATCAGAATCCAACCCTAAATTATGGAGCCTGCTGGTGATAAAATGTAATCTGTCTGGCTGTTTGAGCAGGTTAGTGAGCCTTAAGAAAAAACAGCGAATCAGATCATTCATCTTTTAAACATTACATGGTGAGTTTAACCAATTAATATTAAAGGATTGCCACCTGTTTTTTCTTTAGGCTCACTTAACTGCGAGTTCCAGACAGGTTATATTTTATTATCAGTTGGCGGGTTAAAACTTGAGCCCGACCCCAGAGGAATAGGCTACGCATTCCACGGGGAAGGCGCCGGGATTGGGCCCCGGTTAAATATTAAATACGGATTTAACTGGGCAGGCAAAAGGGGGCGTTTTTCAAAGGTCTTTCATTCTCTATTCTGCAACAACCGAACCACCTTAAGAATCTGCTTCAACTTTTTCACGTCTCGACAGGACATCAAATCGTCTGCCTTTGCGATTTTCTTGACCAGTCCTTTAAGTCTTTGTTCTCCGTTGTTCAGTTTTCCGGCTTCCGCTCGGACGCGTTCCCGGAGCGCTGTTATCTGTCCGACCCCTGAACCCGGGTCTCTGTCCGCAGACACCTTTTTTTTAAACCCCAGAGACTCAAAATATTCCACCAAATCCTCAAGCTCCGGAATGGACATCTGGGCCGAAGTTTTAACCCCCCAATATTTAAGCAC
This sequence comes from uncultured Desulfobacteraceae bacterium, assembly GCA_964502855.1. Lineage (GTDB taxonomy): Bacteria > Desulfobacterota > Desulfobacteria > Desulfobacterales > UBA11574 > S5133MH16. The sequence goes on from CAZDAB010000036.1 coordinate 8,194, forward strand.
GTCCCGATATTCGTCATCCCGAAGCGCCAGTTCTTTCTTGGCAATATGCACCAGGGCCAGCAATCCGTTGCGTCGCCTATGAATTTTATTATCTGACGACTTTTCTTTATCCGCCGTCTTTGTGGCGGACCTGTTTCCATCATCGATGCTCATAATAATTCTTCTTATCTGTTCTTTTGCTTTTTTTCAAAAACATAAGCCCTGTTTTTCTTTGTTCTTATACTAAACGAATACATTAGGCGTTGAAAGAGTTATCTTTAATCTCCTTTCTTTTCTGGTTTGAAACCGCAAATCCAGCATCCAGAAATTTCTTGACCGCTCGGGGGTAATTCTGTACGTATTTTAGAACTTCGGGTCCACGCCCCAATTGGAATGCCGGCCCCGGTGAAATAGAAAAAAGTTTCACCCCAGTACGATCTTCCAGCGTGTCCCGGTACTTTAACGGGGACCTACGGAGCAGGCTGGGTAAAAATAGATGACGTTATGAAACCACTGCAGATCCTATACATTTTAGCCCTATTGATTTTGGGCGTCATTGTAACCGATACCTCCTCATCAGACAACACCATGGATGTGAGCCGTTATTTTTACAACGGCAACGGCAGACTGAACCTTGTCAATGAAAAAAACAAGATCTCATTCAACGGGACATACCGGGTCGGTAAGGGCATGTATAATGAAAACGCCCTCAAGGAAATTCATCGTATATTCGGTGCGGAATATGACAAACCGCCTTCGAGAATATCCCTGCGGCTTATCGAGTTCCTGGACTTTATAGAAGATCGTCTTCATCCAGGGGCACGGATAACCATCGTCTCGGGATACAGAAGCCCGAAATACAATACCAATCTTCGTAACAAGGGAAAACTCGCTGCAACGGCAAGTCTCCACCAGTATGGCATGGCGGCGGACATAAAAATGCAGGGCACATCATCCAAGCGCATCTGGAACACTGTTAAAAAACTCGGGTTCGGCGGAACAGGCTATTATCATGGAGAACTCGTACATATTGATGTGGGACCCCCGCGCTCATGGGATGAGAAAACATCCGGCGTGGGTACGGATATTTCAATACACAACAAACTCATCGGGCTGGTGATAGATTATGACATTTATCTGCCGGGAGAGATGATCGAACTTAGATTCATCCGGATGACGTCATTCCCCATCGGCGTGATACCTGAATTTGTTTTGGAAGGCGTAGAAAAAAACGGTCGCACAAAGCAAATTGCCCGGTTCAAACCGTCAATTGCGTCGACCGCCGGAGGCGACTGCCCACAGTTTTCCGATATCAGGCAGATGATGGGAATTCATTGGCAATTGCCGGCGCATATCCCACCCGGTCGATACAAGATCCGCGCCTCATTCTGTCAAAGGCCATGGGAAGATATGCCGCCTGAAATCTCAACCCCTGAATTTGCTATTATAACACAATAACCTCATTCCATTTTTCAATCGTGCATCCTAAACCAAGCAACTCGAATCCCGCAACTTTTTCCAGCATCCCCATTTAATCGGGATCTTCGACCAGTAACCAGCCAATTTAATTTCTTATTTTCTACCTGGCAGAACAACTCCTGTTCTGCTGATGCTATCCCGCCGTGCAGTGAACAGACCAAGCCTCTTTGCAGTTGTTGAGGTGTTACAATGTTCCGAAAACCCCTATCTAGTGCCCGAACGACAACTAGGGTTTTTCGTTAAGATCAAGGAAGACGAAAATTTTAACCACAGGAATACTGGTAGTATTTCGAGGATTAAAATTTGAGTCTGACGCAGATATTGGCGGAAAAGACAGTTTTCGTTCAGGCACTATCTAACCTACCGATCGGCGTTACACCCCCTCAGTCTTCGATAAAAACCCGCCAAAGTCCCTGAAAACAAATTTCGAGGGTTGCGAGAAACTGTTGGGCAACCCCGGAAAGATAGTATGGAATTTAAATGAGCACTACAATTTTGCAATTTATTGAAGTTAATACTAACAAAATTAGAGGGTTGTGAGTAAGTGTGGGGCAACCCCGGAAAGATAGTATGGAAATCAAACAAGGATTACATTTGTGTAATTTATTGAAGTTAATACTGACAAAATTGTACCTTTTTAATTTATTCGAGTGCTGCTTTCAACATATAAATACAGTGTAATTAGATGGTTATGTATTTTTTAATTTTTGGCACGGCTGTTGCTTTAAAAAATATATTTAACACCATGCCAGAAAGATATTCACCTATTGGATGAGAATGGAATGATTTGTATTTGGGTCGGTAAGTGACACGGTCGGTCCATCCTACCGCCTAACCAACATAAGGAGGAAACCATATGAAAAAAGTAGAGGCGATCATCAAGCCGTTCAAGTTGAATGATGTCAAAGAGGCCCTCAATGAAATCGGGATTCAGGGGATGACGATTTCCGAAGTCAAAGGATACGGCCGTCAGAAAGGACATAAGGAAATTTACCGGGGTGCTGAATATGTGGTGGACTTTATACCCAAGATAAAGATCGAAATCATCGTTCAGTCCGATAGAGTCCAACAGGTAATAGAAACCATTCAAAAGGCCGCCCATACCGGAAAAATCGGGGACGGCAAAATTTTTATTTTGCCCATGGAAGAAGTTATCCGTGTGCGTACCGGAGAAAAAGGAGAAGATGCCATATAATTCCTGAATCTTGCACGAGTCGGAGGCTTTCATATGCAAGGCACTTAAGGGCAAAGCCATAGTTATACTATTGCGAGCCCTTAATAACGCAGCAGATGAAAGCCTCCGGCTCGCCCTTTGGGGTGAAAATTGATGCTATAATGGTTTTTAAAACCGCTTCAATTAAGGATTATAAAGATTCTCATCAATTTTCATACAAAATTCAGGTAACATATTGAAGTGCTCAACGCGAACTCAAGTTTGGAAGGAGAGGCATGAAACTAAAATCGACTATTTTTGTATTCACGGCAAATGGTTTAATCCTATTACCTAAACTGGCGTTTACAGCCGAAACTGCGGCCATAGATACCGGAACCACCGCATGGATGTTGACCGCAACAACATTGGTTCTGCTTATGGTACCGGGGCTGGCCATGTTTTATGGCGGTTTGGTCAGGACAAAAAATGTTTTGGGTACCATGATGCACAGTTTTGTCGCCATGGCAGTGATCGGCGTGCTCTGGGCGGTTTGCGGGTATTCTCTGGCCTTCGGAAAGAGTATTTTGGGAGGGATTGTCGGCTGGAACAATGACTATTTCTTTTTAAACGGGATAGACGATGTGATCACCAACGGAATACCCGAGTATGTGCTGGCAATGTTTCAGGGCAAATTCGCAATCATCACTCCGGCACTGATCAGCGGCGCACTGGCGGAACGCGTCTATTTTCGGGGTTACATTCTGTTTATCGTTTTATGGTTTTTGTTTATTTATTGTCCGTTGTGTCACTGGGTTTGGGCTTCGGACGGATGGCTGTTTAATGCCGGCCCTTCAGGAGTTATTGATCTGGCCGGCGGTCTTGTGATCCACGTTTCGGCGGGGTTTAGTGCTCTGATTGTGGCGCTGATGCTCGGACGCCGGTACGGTTACCCAAAAACGGCGATGAATCCAAACAACCTTGTGATGACGCTCATGGGTGCCGGTCTTTTGTGGGTGGGCTGGTTCGGTTTCAATGCCGGTTCTACGGTGCAAAGCGGACTGGATACGGCCCGTGCCTTAACCATGACGCAAATATCTGCCGCCAGCGGCGCATTGACATGGATTATCATAGAGGCTATAATATTTCGCAAAGCAAGCTCGTTGGGATTTGTATCCGGCATTTTGGCGGGACTTGTCGCCATAACGCCGGCAGCAGGCGTTGTCAAGCCATATGGCGCTATCATCTTAGGATCGCTGTCCGCGATAGCCTGCTATTATGCTCTAAACGTCAAAATGAAATTGGGCTATGACGACAGTCTTGACTGTTTCGGCATACATGGCGTCGGAAGCGGACTGGGTGTTTTGATGCTGAGTTTCTTTATCCGAGACAGCTGGATGCAAAGCGCGGCCGTATCCGCCAACGGCTCCTGGTCGTATTTCAACCAGTTAACCATTCAGTTGATGGGAATGGGAGCCACCATTGCTCTGGCGGTTATGGGCACGGCAATCATCGTCTTTGTCGTTGAAAAGACCATTGGCTTTCGTATCGACGAACAGAAGGAAATCCAAGGGCTTGACCAGTCTTTGCACGGAGAGCATGGATACGGGCTGGTATATCCGGATACTCGGGGATAATTAGTTTCCATCCAGAAATGGCCCTTTTCCGCAATCTCTGCGCCTGCCCTGTGAAATGCAGAGCCTATTTCTCTGGGGTCAATCTGCAGAATCACTTGTGCGGCGTACCACTTGTACGCCTCCGCGGTGTTCCTTGATTTGACTCGGGGTATCCATGCCCCTCGCCCTTACGGGCAACTTGACAGTTGTCCAATTCTGCTATCCTGCAGAATTGTCCTTGACCTTGCGAAAAATTGCTCATTTCTGAATTGGAAACTTAATTTGTGCCCATTATAGATTTATGGATGGCACTAACGTCTCGGAAATTCTACAATTGGTTGAAATTAAAGATCTTTTAATAGCTCCT
>CAZDAB010000037.1:0-12783 GCA_964502855.1 uncultured Desulfobacteraceae bacterium
TGGAATTAGATGGGAATTAAATCACAAAACATAATTAAATTGGCAACATAAGAGATCGTGATGAAATATTATAGTAATTGTGGGGTAAATTACATAAAAATTGTTACATTATTTACATAGTTTTGGGAATCAATTCAAAGGGTTGTATATTACATTGTGGTATTACTTGAAGTGGTGAATCGGTAGAAGAGGAGGATATTGTCGATTGCAGGTACCTTGATAATCATCTAAAAGGCACCTCCCAATCGCAAAAAAGGATGCGATTTGTTATAAGTGGTTAAGCCAATTAACAACCCTTTAACAAAAGGAGGTGCTCAATGGAACTATACGCCGGATTAGATCTTCATTCAAGAAATACTTACATCGGTATTATGGACAAAGCGTTCAATCGTGTATTTAAAAAAAGAGTTCCGAATCATCTTGAACACATCTTGCAAACATTAGCCCCTTTTCGGGATCAAATCAAAGGATTTGTGGTTGAATCCACCTACAACTGGTACTGTGGCTGGTAGACGGCCTTATGGATGCAGGATATTCATCTGCTCATTTAGCCAATCCAGCTGCTATCAAACAGTATGAAGGATTAAAGTATAGTGACGATCAACACGATGCATTCTTTTTGGCTCAACTTTTGATTTTAGGTATTTTACCCCAGGGATATATTTATCCCAAAAAGGATCGTCCGGTGCGTGATCTGGCTCGGAAACGGATGTTCTTAGTCCAGCACAAGACGGCTCATATTTTAAGCCTGCAATCATTAATTCAGCGATGCTGTGCCATAAAAATCAGGACCAATGATATGAGGCATTTGACTGTCACAGAATTAGAAATGTGGTTAGGAGAAGAATATCTGGTGCTCTCGGCCCAGGCTAATTTAGACAGCATCAATTTTCTTGTACAGAAAATTCAAGGATTAGAGAAAGCAATTAGAAAAAAAGTTAAACTCAGAAAGGCGTTTTATCAGTTAAAGACAGTTCCGGGCATTGGTGATATTTTAGCACTGACCATTATGTTGGAAGTCGGTGATATCAACCGTTTTCCTAAGGTCGGAAATTTCACATCCTATTGCCGGTGTGCACCTTCCCAGCGACTGTCCGATGGCAAAAGTAAAGGGCAAGGCAACCGTAAAAACGGTAATCGGTATTTGAGCTGGGCATTTACCGAAGCGGCCCATTTGGGTCGCAGATACAATGAACGATTCAGAGCATACTATAACCGAAAAGTTGCTCAGGCAAATACAATCCTTGCAACGAAAGCGCTCGGCAATAAACCGGCTCGCATCTGTTATTACATCATGAGAGATCAAGTTCCTTTCCGTGAGGAACTGTTCTGTCATTAAATCGGGGACTGCAACGGTGATCCTTTAGTAATGGTGGTTCAAAACCCTATAGCTTGGTTGGCACGCCGTTGCACTCCCTTAAACAATAATCCAGGCGGGTGTCCTTTTTTCAAGATCTGCCCTTGTCATGAGCCCTCAATGGTTGGCCCGCCAGGAGCCTTTTGTTTTGTCAAAACCCATTGGACATGACAAGGTACCGATGTTTTTCTGGGGTCCGTTTAACGGACCAGGGGTCGTTAGAAAAATAAGGAAGGTTGCTTCGCTACGAGACAATTAAGGTCTCTGCGCTACGCAACCGCCAATTTTATTTTTTCTTAAATGACCTTGATCCTGATGGGTGCCTGGTAGCAGATCTACGAAAGGTCCACACCATAACAATTGAAAAAGTCGGACGCAGAGATTCAAAAGGGTCATCTTCCGGACTCAATACCGACCCTGCAAAAAAGACATCATTTTTTGCGATGGAGAAGTGTTTCCTCTTGACAGGGGCCTTTTAATGGGTGCCATTATGTGAACCATAACCGCTGTTGTGATATCTAATCGGTATTTCATTTCTAACATTTTATGCGATCTATTGAGAATACCTCGATTCCTGTCTATCCTGAATTCTGTTGATTAAAATATATGTGCTGAATCACAAAATTTTAAAGGGTAGCACCAAAAAGGCTTACGCTTAATAAGGCAAAAGCCCCTGCAATAATTTCTATTAAAATAAAGCTTTTTATTTGTCAGAAATGCACATTAATATGGGCATGAGTGCACATATTAATGTGCATCTGTGGTTTGACCGTATTCGGTCTGATATATTACAGTAATCCAAGACTGTTGAACAATTTCGAAACGTAATCTTATCCTTGCTTTATGTCTAACACCTTCCGAATTATAAATGCAAAATCACGCTTATCCAGTGGTTTTTCAATGTAATCAGCAGCACCTATGGCAGTTGCTTTTTTTTCATCTATCTTATCGCTGAATCCGGTGCATAAGATAACAGGAATGTCCGGTCGTATGTTCAGGATTTCTTTAACCAGCACGTCACCGGTCAATTTAGGCATCGTCAGATCGGTTATTACCAGATCGAACTGATCCGGCTTGGATCCAAACAGCTCCAACGCCTCAACCGGGCTTGTGGTCGCATCAACTTTATACCCCAGTCGTTCCAGTCTTTGCTGCCCCATTTTTACTAACGATTCTTCATCATCAACAAAAAGTATTCTTTCATCTCCGGTAGGAAGTTCTTCACCGGTTTCAGTTTCTACGACGGCTTCTTTTTCAACCGCAGGAAAAAAGATGCTAAACGTCGTTCCTTTTCCAAGTTCGCTTTCAACGGAAATTAAACCGTTATGCCCTTTGACGATGCCGTGAACTACGGCCAAGCCCATCCCCGTACCTTTCCCCAGTTCCTTTGTCGTAAAATAAGGGTCAAAGATTCGATCAAATTCTTCCAGGGAAATGCCGTGACCGGTGTCGCTTACAGCCAGATTTACATACCGTCCCGGGTTTAAATCCGTATATTGAGCCGCAGTATCTTCATCAAGTTCTACATTTTTAAGAGTGACGACAATAACACCGCCATCCGGCATGGCATGATCCGCATTGGTGCAAAGATTTATAAGAACCTGGTTGATTTGCGTGGGGTCTGCCAGAATGGTGTCAACGTTTTTCGCAATATTTTGGCGAAGCTCAATGCTTGTGGGAATAGATGACCGGAGTAATTTGAGTGAGTCTTTGACAATGGGGAGGATATTCGTTGGTTTTTTCTCCAATTTTGTTTTACGTGCAAAACTAAGGAGTTGACGTACGACGTCTTTTGCTCGGAGACAGGCTGTCAGGATTTCTTCCAAATTGAGTCGGGCAGGATTCCATTCAGGAACATCATCCATCGCCAGTTCGGTATTCCCAAGAATGATTCCAATAATATTGTTAAAATCATGGGCAATGCCGCCTGCCAGCGTCCCGATCGACTCCATCTTCAGCACATGATGGAGCTGACCTTCCAGTTTCTTTTTTTCGGTGATATCTCTTATGGCACTCATCCTTGCGGTCTGTCCTTGGTACTGGAACATCTTGCTCCAGATTTCCATCGGAAATATTGTTCCGTCTTTTTTCTTTCCTGTCACTTCGTAGGGCCCCGGATTCCCTTCAGCAATACACTCTCTTATTCGCCGAACCGAATCCGGTGTTGCAGTCAACGAAATCGCATCCTTGCCGGCCAACTCATCGGGCTCATATCCAAATAACTCATAATAGCGGTCATTTGCCAACAAGATTTTACCTTTATCATGAATAACAATACCCTCAAAAGATGCTTCGGTCAGAAGACGGAAATGTTCTTCACTTTCTCGCAGCGCATCCTCTGCCTGCTTGCGGTCCGCCAGCATCTTGTTGGCATATTCTGCCATCTGGTCAAGTTCAACAAATTTAATCGTTTCTCGGTCAATTTCTTCATCAGACCGTGCAGCCCGGTTAAAAAACGAGATAAAAAGGTTGAAATCGTTCTTGAGTCCGCGGTTCAACCAATTAAAAAACAGAAAAAAAAGCGCGACGATTCCCATAACAATCAGGATAAAATAAAGCATTTTCTTTTTTATCTGATTGTTTAATTTGGTTTGCATCAAGGCAATATCCGTTTCTACATCATCAAGATACACGCCGGCGCCGACAAGCCATTGCAAGTCAGGGATTCCGTAAATAAAAGAGGCTTTTGGCGATTCTTTATTTGGGGTGGTTAATTTAATATGCGAGTAATAAATATAATCACCTTCGGGTTTTAAAGCGGCATTATACTCCTTATCAAAAATATCTTTCATCTTTTCAGGATTTTTATTAAAAACCTCCCATAGTTTTTTTGTTCCGGAAAAAAGTTTTCCATTTGAAACTAAAGCATCCCCATTTAATCTGTTAATAAAAATATATCCTTCTTTGCCAAACCGTATTCTGCTGATGGTCGATAGCAGGTTTGCTTTTATGTGACCCTCAACATCATCAACATACAAACCGGTCCCGATAAACCAGTCGTATGGCTCAAATCGTTTGATAAAAGATATTTTTTTAAAGTCATTCCCAACCGAATCCGGTTTTGTCCAGTGGTATTCATAAAAGCCTTCCCCGGATTGCTTCGCGATTTCAACCATATCTTTAATGACATATTGGTCGCGTGTATCCTGCACATCCAGCAGATTTAATCCTTCCATTTCCGGTTTATCGGCAAAGAGCATCTCAACGCCATCCAGTCGAGTGGCAAAATAATAACCGCTTCCATATTCAAATCGGATGGGTCTTAAAGCATCCAGAATCATTTGCTGAATTTCAGCCTCGCTTTTTGCGGTTTTATTGTGTTGATAGATATTTTGAGCGATAGAATAGGCCTCATAACCCCTCGATTTGATCTTACTTCTTGTCAATATCTCACTTTGTGCTTTTTCATAAGAAATCAAATCAACAACACGATTAACTTCCTGTTTGATTATTTGTTTCTGACGGGCAATGTAATCTGCGCGCATTTGATCGGCGCGGAAATTGAAATCACGATGAGAGCCTATAACATCAATTACAACAATACTGACACCCATCCCCAATAGAAAAATGATTCCCCATAATTTAATGAGTTTGATAAAATTAGTTCTTTTTTTCATCATTTTTTTCCCACCCTTCTATCTTGTCAGCACTGTTTAGCAGACTCCAAAAAATATAATTTTTAGTCCTTAGGTCATTGGGGGCGTTGATGCTGAACGTGCCTTAACCCTTCATCAATAATCCGGGATTTATTCCGGAATGGTCATGTAATTATGCGTTTTTTTGTCTCGAACATTTTGAACGGCGATATTATATGATTGTTTGAGAAATTCAGGTTGGGAACGTCCTTGAGCTATCGGACATACTGTGAAGCGGCAGCAGGTGGTCATTACGACAGGAGAATCAAGGGGCGTTCCCGATATTCTCCCTGCTTAAACAAGCTCTGAGGATATATAATTGAATATGAGGAAAAAATCAATGAAAATGATCAGGTGATTCAATATGTTACAAAAGGGGTGTGTTAGGGATGGTAAAATTGTGTCGTTTTTACACAGGTATTCTTAACCACAAATGAGAACAAATAGACACAGATTGTTTAATTAGCCACCCCGGTACCATCTTTCGGCCTGTCCCGGAACTTTCACGGGGAGCTACCCCGGTGAAATAGGCTTCGCCCCGATGAAATCGGCGATGCATTTCATTGGGCATCGCGGGGCCCCGATAGCGGGATCTTCACTATGTTACGACAGGCAGATGCAAGGTTAGATTTTGTGGGGTGATGACTACAACAAAGCGCCCTTAAGGAGGCTCATTGCATGTTCACCGCCTTTGTTTTTAACATAATCAAGGATTATTGGCGTAAATTTATTAACCATGTCACCGGACAAGCCCAGTTTTTCAAAAGAGCTTGTTAAACCCGCCATTCCTCCGAGTTTGTCAGAGGTTTTACCCATCATCGATGAAATACCTCCAAGAGCACTTGAACTCTCTTCTATTTTTGGTGCCGCACCGATCATCTGGTCAACACCGGGGACAGCTTTTGCAATACTAGAAAAGTCTTCAACGCTAAGCTTTTGTTTTACCAATTGAAAAATTGATCCGGCGCCACCTTCGGCTTGATCTTTAGAAACTCCAAGCTGACTTGAAAGGAGATCCACCAAACCCATGTCTCCGGCATACACTGGCGTATACACCATCCAGAAAACCGAAAATAATGTTAACAATATCTTATTAACAAATTGTCCTCTAATCATGTTACACCTCCGTTGGCTTTTATTTTTTAACATTCGAACATTCTCAAATCAATTTATGCTATAACATATACCATAAAAATGGAATAGCAAACCCTGTTAAATGAATTTGTCCCGATTCAAGAAAGATATTAGCTAAAGACAAGGTTAGGACATCTTAGGCAATTCGTCAGCCTTGTGATATGGAAAGTAATTGTCCCAAATTTTATCGAGTTGCTGCATGGCGTCATTCATATTTTTTCCGCGGATGAGGTTTCCGTCCCGATTCACAATATTCCATCGTTCCAGCTTCTGCAAAGCATCCTCAATTTCAAAATTAATCCTGCAGTTATGTTTGTTTTCAAACCAGCGCTCTACGGTTTCATCCAGTTGGGTTATTGTGAGGTCCCTATCCTCTACCAGAAGAAAAAAATATGCTAAGATCGCTTCTTTGAACTCCTCTTCTTCGGCCGTGTCCACCAGATGATGAAACACCCCGGTGTTGTTGTCAAGGTTCTTGAAGTAAAGGTTGTCGGAAAGCGCTTTCATAAACTTAATTTTACGGTTTTTGAACTTGTTTATCTGTTTAAACAAAAAGCCGCCCAGCGTGGCCAGACCTAAGGCTAAGGCGATAAGGTGCTGCTGTTCAATCTTTATCTCCTTTTGGGTTAATCCGAGCCAGAAAGAAATTACAGAGGCAATCAAAAGAATCGTACCCCCAAGCTTGGTTGCCGTTAAAACAACGCCGCTTACTGCGGCCGGCACACCGATAATGAGTTTATCGACGGTTTTCATGCGGACCTCGCTGTTGGGAAAAAGCATTTCAAGATCCGCCTTGGGAACATTTTGAAAAAGTTTGATGATGGTTGAACCCGGCGTGAAGTAAAGATTTTTTTGCTTTTTTGCTTTAAAGTAATCCTCTTTTTTAAATTTGATATATATCACAACCCGTTCATAGTTGGTAAATGTGATGGGCTCTTTCTTCAACCCAAAAAATTTTACGAGAGTCTCTTCCTTTGTACTTTGACCGCGTTGATAAAATAAAACTTCCTCAAAATCTTTGAATTCAACCCGAAGACGGATCTTAAAGAGAGACTCCTCTTTCAGAGCTTCTTTAAGATCGGTCTCTGTTATCTTTTGGAAATTGGCGGCATTAAGGATCGCAGTCAATGTCTCGACAAGTTTTTTTTGCAGCTCATTTTTTTTTTGCTCCGAGTAATCGGAGTTCAACCGAGTGTCTGCATCGGGGTTAAATGGTGAATAACAGTCTTTAAGCATTTCCACTTGATGGTGGAACTCAAAATGAATCAGACTTTCTAAAATATGGCAAAACCGTCTAAATAAATTTTGATCCTGTTTGGAAAGCCGTGAATCGTTGATGCACATTTCTATAATATCCGCTTTCCTGAAAGGGATAAAACGATTCCGAATCTGATACTCTGTCATGGCCTTGGTCATTCCTTCAGTTTTATCTTTAAAAGACCTTCCTCTACCTTAATATCCTCGACCCCATCGGAAAAAATCTTCCAGAAACCCTTTTCCGCACCAAATTTTTCAACCAGATCTACATTCTTTATTCCTCCCAGCCACGCATTTGGAATGGGTACGCCCATAATCGTAATGCCTTTAAGAATGACGACCGGTTTGCCCTTATTGTACGTAAAAGCCATACCGGATCTGAGACGGAGAATTTTGCCCCCAAGTATCGGAAAATCTTCATCAACGGGCAGGAGTAATTTTGCACTGATAAGATCGTCGGATAAATCAATCGCCAACTTTTTTGCAAGATCCGTATTCTTTGCCAGTAGTCCGTTGAGTTCCCTTTCGGTGAATCCAATCTCCCTTTTACTGTCTTTTTCACTATAACGTTCCGGTTCGAGAGGGGTATTTGGATCAAACCGGTCTGATTTGGATGAGTTGTTGGAGTCATCCTTCTTATGTGAAGTAACACCGGCCCCTATTGAATCAAGGTTTTCCAATTTTGCAGCCAAAACTTTTTCTTCGGCAGGATTCAGTGTCACCGGCTTGAACTCTGATGGAAAAAAATAGGTTTTAAAAACAAAAATGGTCACCCATGCGGTAATAATGACGGTAATGACCATTAACCCGAATATTTGCAAACAACCCAATCGCTTTTGGGTTATTTTTGAAGCAACACTATTATTATTTTCCTCCATTTTTACCTCTCCCGTCAACCGACACCTCCTTTATGGATGGGCACTAACCTAAGTTGAAGCCATACGATTTTCAAAAATCCAAAATGTAATCTTTAACATCAAAGAAAAACATTTGTTCCGTCAATGAAATTATAAGAATAAATTTCATTTATTATCAATAAAAATAAGTTGGAGCCCCCCCGGGGAATTCAATATTGACACACAAATCATGCTTTCTTATAATTTAAATTATAGAAGTGGTTTCAAAACACTTTTGCATCACAAGTGCGTTTTCGTCAGCAATAACGGACAACCTTTTAGTGGGGGGCGATCCATGAAAAAAAACTACGAGAAGCTTGGCGCGTTTTATCTGGGCAGGGAATATGATCCGGCGTCCCGAACGCTTAAAGAAGATCTGATCCTCTATGACTCCAAAGACCTGAATACCCATGCGGTCATTATCGGCATGACCGGCAGCGGGAAAACCGGACTGGGAATCGGCATTTTGGAAGAAGCGTTGATCGACAATATTCCCATTATTGCCATCGACCCCAAAGGAGATCTGCCAAATCTGCTGTTGACCTTTCCGGATCTTAATCCTGAAGATTTCCGGCCCTGGGTGAACGCCCAGGATGCTCTGAATAACGGGCTTACCCTAGACCAATCCGCTGCAAAGCAGGCAGAGACCTGGCGAAAAGGCCTCGCCGACTGGGGACAAGAACCGGATCGCATCGCCCGCCTCAAGGCCGCCGCCGATTTTGCCGTTTACACTCCGGGAAGCCATGCCGGGCTTCCGGTAAGCGTTCTAAGATCCTTTTCGCCCCCTTCCCCTGCAACTCTTGAAGACCCCGACCTGCTTCGCGAACGGATCCAAACCACGGCCACGGGCCTTCTCGCGCTTTTGGGCATTGAAGCCGATCCCATTATCAGCCGGGAACACATATTGCTATCCAACATTTTCGAAACGGTCTGGTCGGCGGCAAAAAGCCTGGACCTGGCCGCACTAATCCACGCCATCCAGGCACCGCCTTTTGAACGTATCGGGGTGATGGATCTGGAATCGTTCTATCCGGCTAAGGAACGTTTTGCCCTGGCCATGCGGATGAACAATCTTCTCGCGTCGCCGGGTTTTGAATCCTGGATGGAAGGCGATCCTCTCAATATCGGACAGATGCTGTATACCCCGGAAGGCAAACCCCGGGCGTCTATATTCACCATTAGCCATCTTTCCGATTCCGAACGAATGTTTTTCGTTTCCATGCTGCTCAACGAGATTTTAGGATGGATGCGGACACAACCCGGTACGTCCAGCTTGCGAGCCATTTTGTATATGGATGAGATTTTCGGCTATTTTCCTCCGGTGGGCAATCCACCGCCCAAGACGCCTCTTTTGACCCTGTTGAAGCAGGCCCGGGCATTTGGCCTGGGCGTGGTACTGTCGACCCAAAATCCGGTGGATCTGGATTATAAAGGGCTTTCCAATACCGGTACATGGTTCATTGGCCGTCTCCAGACCGAACGTGACAAGGCACGCGTTCTGGAAGGCCTTGAAGGCGCTGCTGCGGGTAGCGGATTCGATCGCAGCCGAATGGAAGAGATTCTGGCCGGTTTGGGGAAGCGGGTATTTCTTTTGCACAACGTCCACGAAAATGAACCTGCGATTTTCCAAAGCCGCTGGGTACTATCTTATTTACGGGGACCCATGACCCGGGAACAAATCAAGGTCCTTATGGCCCATAGAAAAAGCCCGACCACGACCGGCGCCGAAATATCCGCTTTCCCCGAAGTTGCGGATCCTTTTAAACCTGCTCCTCCGGTCCGGACGGCAGAAGGACCATCCCTGGTGCCCCCGGGGATCGACACATTTTATCTGGCCGCATCCGGTGCCGGCCATGGCGTGGTATATTACCCGGGCGTGGTCGGCCGCATGGATGTTCATTATTCTAATGCCAAGCATAACGTAGATACCACCGAGACACTGGCACTTACGGCCCAGTTGGAAGAAGGCCCTGTTGCTCTGGACTGGGACGGCGCCGTTCAGTTTGATCCCATCGCCGTTGAGGCATCGCCGGTACCGGATGGCGAATATGCCGATCTGCCGTCTGCCGCACAAAACGTATCCAATTTTCGCAAGTGGAACAAGGATCTGTTACGCTGGGTTCGCCAAAACCGGCCCCTGGTGGTGTTGCGTTCCAAGAGTTTTGGCCTGACCAGCCAATTGGGTGAATCCGAGGGCGAGTTTCGGTCGAGGCTGGCACAGGTCATGCGTGAAAATCGCGACCTGGAAGTCGAGAAGCTGCGCAAAAAATACGACACACAATTCACCACCTTAAAAGATCGTCTCATGCGCGCCGAACAGGCCATTGCCAGAGAAGACGAGCAGGCCAAAGCCAGCAAAATGCAGACCGCCATATCCTTTGGGACCGCGATCCTTGGCGCGTTCTTGGGCCGCAAAGCGGTAAGCGCCGCATCGGCACAACGGGTTGGAACCGCCATGAGATCCGCCAGCCGTGTTCAAAAAGAAAAAATGGATGTGGCCAGGGCCCAGGAGAGGGCCGAGGCGGTTCGCCTGCAATTATCCGAACTCGACGAGCGCCTGCAACAGGATATTGATGCCCTATCGTTCTCCATGAATGCTGAAGCCGAAGAACTCGAAAAAATCAGCGTAAAGCCCAAGAGCACGGATATTACTTTGGAAATCTTCGGGTTGGCCTGGATGCCGTTTAGAAAGAATGCGGGCGGGGGGGTGAGTCCAGACTGGAACTGAACTTACTTCTTGGAACCACGAGCTTCAGAGAAATCAACCTCCGGCAGTTCCCTTTGGGTTGCCAGGTCAAGCGCAAAATAGTTTTGTTTTTCAAATCCGAATTTTTTGGCGATAAAGGTGGCAGGAAAGGATTCAACAAGTGTGTTGAATCTACCCACGAAACTGTTATATCGATTTCTGGCTTTTTGAATATCTTCCTCAATCTCATCCAGACTGTTTTGCAGGTCAATAAAATTGGCACTGGCTTTAAGATCCGGATATGCCTCGGCCAGGGCCAGAAGTCCGCGCAGTGATTTGGATATCTGGCTCTCCTTTTCTACACGATTTGAAATACCCGTCGAACCGGTCAGATAATCGCTTTTTGTCCGAAAGATATTGGCTTCGTGTTCACTGTATCCTTCAACGGAACGAATCAAATTCGGAATCAAATTAAAGCGGCGCTTCAACGCAACATCAATACCGCTCCATGCTTCTTCAATTTTGT
Source organism: uncultured Desulfobacteraceae bacterium (assembly GCA_964502855.1). Lineage (GTDB taxonomy): Bacteria > Desulfobacterota > Desulfobacteria > Desulfobacterales > UBA11574 > S5133MH16. Next base: position 11,492 of record CAZDAB010000037.1, read on the forward strand.
TTTTATACTTAATAAACCGGTTATAGGTACCGATAAACCAGGCAATCGATACGAACAATACAAAAAATGCAGGTATTAATACTTGCGGCATGATCATTCCTTTTTCAGGATTACCACGGTCTTAAAACGTGGACCCGGCGTAATTTTAGATGAATTTCTCACTGCTGAATATCCGGGATAAACGGATTGGACGTTTCAATGGCCACATTCATTTTTTAATCAGACCGTCAATGGCTCCTTTCACTGTGGAGAACTCCGACCGCAAAAAATTCAGGATCGCATCGTAATGATTCACGTTAGGGGTCGATCGGTGATGCTCTGCGGGACATCCTAAATTTATAACCTTTTATTTTTCCTCAGCACTTTCATCTATCTTTTTAAGTCGATCCGCCTGTTGTTGCCGGGCCTTATTGATATCTTTTTTCATCTGGTCCATTCGATCAATGTTTTTCTTTCCGGCCAACTCCTTAACCGTATCATCCACCTGCTCGCGAGTCTCAGTTCCTTCACAGCCCGCAATGGCCAAAAAGGCGAATAAAACAAGAACCAGCGTCAAATTTTTGCACGCTTTTACTACCCGGGTCATGGTGTTCTCCTTTTTTAATCCAATAATAATTATGCGCAGTTTTCGCGGATTGACACAGATTGTTTAATTAGCCACCCTGATACCATCTTCCGGCCTGTCCCGGCAGTTCCACGGGGAACTACCCCGGTGAAATGCGCTTCGCTGTTGCTATTGCACCCCGGTAAAACAAAAAAATACACCGGTTTAACGGGGTAAAAATTTCACCACAGTACCATCTGCCGGAGCTACAAAGCAAGTAGGGCACAGCGGGGCAGGGTGGTCTGCTTAATCCCTTCCCCCTCTTCAAACTTCAGGACCCTGTGTCTCAGCAATCCGTCGAGCATGGCGCCGGTCAGGGTTACCAATTCCACATCAATGGATCATTATCCAATGGATCGGTAACCGTTTTTCCGATGTTATCGATAGCCGACAGATCTTCTTCAGACAAGCGAACATTTCCTGCTGCGGCATTTTGAGCGGCTTGTTCGGCGTTGCGGGCGCCGGCGATGGCGCATATTCCGTGATGGGAAATGATCCAGGCCAGGGCCAGTTGCCCCAAAGTGATATTATTGGCTCTGGCTATGGGACGGAGTTTTTCCAATGCCTTCTGGACCCGCTCATAATTTTCCGGCTGAAACAGTTTGTTTCTGAACCGGTGATCCCCTTTGGCAAATGTGTGGTCCGGACCGAATTTTCCGGTCAACAACCCCTGGGCCATGGAAGAATA
>CAZDAB010000038.1:0-12724 GCA_964502855.1 uncultured Desulfobacteraceae bacterium
TATATTTCTACCATAAACCTTCAATTCAGACCACCCAAATTCGATTGCATTTTCGATATCAAATCATCCCTCCAAAACCTTGGATACCTGCTATAGAAAAGAAATTCGACCGGGCGAAAATATTTTGCGTCCCAAAGATTCATCTGAAAAAGAAAAAAGCTTGTGATCAGAAATGGAGATCACACGAATTTGAACGGTCCCGTTTTATTGGATACCTCCAACAAACCACCACAATAACTCCTCTTAAAAATTTATAATATTATAATATTAGCCTCCGTCTTTCACCGAAAAGCTGTCAGAGCTAAATTGGCCAGGCATAATTCCACGGCTGGGTCGCGACTCGGACCAAACCGTGGAAAATGCTTTTTCTTTCCTTGATTCCTATTTATCATCAGGTGGTGGGAAGAAAAATCAAGGTGCCTTTGGGGAGTTCTTTAAAATCGTTTATTTTATCACCGGCCAGCAATTTTTTGGGGGGCAGGTAATATATGGTTTTCCGATCGTTGTATTTGTGGCCGGCGATTTGATAGGCGGATCGACCGTTATCCAGCTTGTAAGGGCCCCGGTAACCCACAATAAGCTTTGTTTTGGCGGGCAGATCATCCCAGTCGGATATCATTGAACCCACTTTAATCCGGCCTGACGGCAGAAAATAGATCGTGGTTTTCAGATTATACGCTTGACCGGCAAAGGACCATGCCGTGAGCCTGTCCGATATGGTTTTTATGGGATCATGGCTTTTTATCGAAGAAATGCTGTTCTCCTGGTCCAGCAGCACAACGGTTTTTGCGGGTATCCGGTCCCAGCCTATTTTACCTGAAATTTGATCTCCGGTGTAGATATAACCGTCTGGAAGTTTGTAGACCGTTGTTTGGCTGTCGTAATCTTCTCCGGCGATGGACCAGGCGGTGTTGCTGGCTGTAATAACGTTGGCGTCATCGGTTTTTGCATAATATTCCCGCCGGCCGTAATAGATTTCGGAGAGCTGAACATCTGCCAAAAGCCGGCCGGATCGCACATCAGGATCATAACTCCAGGTCGGTCCCACTCCGGCTTTATCGCGAATAAAATTTCTCGCACAACGCTTACGTCCGCGTTGATTTTTTCTAAACCAGCGGTTGGGTTTGCCATAAGCCACCTGGCTGTGGGTCAATACTGCCAGATCATCCAGGCCATATACCCCTTGCAAAATGTCAATCAATATGCCCACGGAACGATACTGGCTTTCGGTGATGGGTGCGTAATGATACCCGACCAATTCAATTCCAATGGAAATTTTGCTGATATCCGTCTCCCCGTTCCACATGCTGAGACCGGCATGATCGGCCACGTATTTCTTGTCCAGAATACGATACGTGCTTCCGTTTCTGGCAATCACATAATGGGCATGTCCGCCATGGGTTCTCCGACCGTTTCGCAACCGTTTTCCCTTGGAAACAACCCTTAGCGTCATTTTACGCCCGAGTTCCGAGGTGTGAACAATAATATATTTGGTCTTTTTACGCTTAACTTTTTTATAACCCGGATTCAGCCGAAAACGGTAATCGATAATGGAACGCTGTAATTTTATGCGCTCTTTCAGAGGGTATGCAAAAGAAACCGGTGGCAGATTAAAAATAAAAGCAAAGAATAAAAAAATACCCCATATCAATCGTTTATTGTAAAAATTTGAAAAATCCCGCATAAATTTCATCACATTCAATACGCTTGCATTAAAAAAATATTTATGAAAAACTATCCTAGACGAAGTTGAGTCGGGATGTCAACCGCAGCTTTTTCAGAAAAGAGATTTTCAAGGATGATATTGACCGAAATAACTTTGCTGATCGGCAAAGATTTAAAGTCGCTTGACAGATACGCCGACACCGGTCACAGCGTTATTACCGAAAGGGCTGCTAAAATCATAAGATACTGATAATAATAAAAAGGCAGAGCACATTTCTGACCCTGCCTTTATCGTCTATATCAAAAGGTTTTTTACCTCCAATACTCATGCCGAATATATCGATTATCCATAATTGTTGTTCCCTTCTGATCATAGGCACCGTCACTGGGAAGATCTGAATAGATCTCAATATCCGGCACGGACACATGAAAGAAATTTACGTCCACCCGGCCGCTGACATCAAACCAGATCTTGACAAAAAGATCCGGGTTATCCGGACTTCCCCAGGTTACATCCGAGGGGCTTGCATAGAAATGACCCCAGACCACCTGATCGCCGCGGAAGGTGGTATCCTGGCCCCCTAAGCGCCACACTGCGTCAATGGGGCCCTTTTCAACAGTATTGATCATGCTACCAATCTTCAGATCGTTTATTGTGGAATATCCTGAAGGATTGCCGGCAGGTGAGTATCCGGATGGGGGATTGCCATCCTCGTAATTCTCATCAGAATAACTCTGCCCGCCTTCGTAATATTGCCGGATATACCTTCGGGACATGGTTGTAGTTCCGTGCTCATCCGCAGTGCCATCATAGGGGTAGCCTGAGTAAACTTCAATATCCGGCACCGATACATGGAAATAGTTCACATCTATTCTGCCGCTCACGTCAAACCAGAGCTTAACAAAAAGATCCGGGTTGTTTGAGCTACCCCAGTTCACATCCGAGGGATTGGCATAGAAGTGACCCCATATGACCCGATCTCCTCTGGAGGTGGTGTCTTCTCCGCCTTTTTTCCAGACAGCTTCAATTGGGCCTTTTTCTTCAGAATTGATGACAGCTTTGATCCAGAGGTCTGAGGTGACCAAATTGCCGCCGCCGCTAGAGATGCTTTCACGTTGACTCATAATGATTGTATTATTATCACCGGAAATATTACCGGTTAGTGTTCCATTTGGCACCTCTGATGTCACTATCAAGGTAAAAAAGCCATCAGAATTAACTGAATAGTTTCCAGAAATATTACCAGAACCAGATGATCCATCGCTATCAAAACTATTTGCAGTTCCTGTCCAATTACCATTACCATTAAAAGTTACAGCACCAACAGTAATACTAAATTCCCTGTTATCAGTCCCAAAATCTTCAATATATGCATCGTGAAAAAAGTACGTTCCGGAAAGATCCGCATTTGTATATGTTTTGGTAGTCTTTTTTAGGGCAATTCCTTTAAACAAGCCAATATCCCCAAATGAGGAGGAACCATGAGTGAATGTTAGAATGTTGCCATCTCTGGAAAGATATGCTGAAAAAGCTACTGCTGAATAGCCTGTTATAAAGAAATCAAAAGTATTGCCGGTGATCGTATAGGTTCCTGAAATCGTGTCGATATCTGTAGTGCCGTCACTTTCAAAACAATTGAAATTGCCATTCCAATTAGGATTGTTTATTACTATAGTACCTGTACAAGCACTTGCTTCCCTAAAATCTTCTTCAAAGTCGCGTACTTCCAAATCACGTTCCTGCCATGTGCCGTTAAGATCTGCCAGATCAAAGGGATTATCTGGTGCCCTTACAAAAGTAATTACCCCTTGGTGAATGTTTCCGGAAGAAACTTCACCCTGTGATAAGACACCAAATTGTCTGTCAGCGTCTCTGGAAATATGTCCGCTTAAAGTTTGATCTGGATCAGGATCCGCACCCTTTATTATAAAGTCGAACGAACCGTCAGCATTAACGCTGTAGGTTCCATTGAACATGCCGGAATCTGTAGTACCGTCACTATCAAATTCGGTCGCAGTTCCTGTCCAGTTCCCATCACCGTCAAAGTTCACGGTACCATAAGTAATATTTGCTGCCGGGTTATTGGTTTCAAAGTTTTGAAAAGATAGATTTCTAAACCAAGCAGTGCAATTTAAGTCGGCGTTCGTAAATCCTCCACAAGAGTCTTGTTTAACACCAATGAGTAAACTCTGGACAATTTCTCCCTTTGCAACTAATGGGCCTCCCAATACAGTTCCAAAGATCAAAAATATTACAGAAATAGTTGCTAATCTCTTCATCACATCTCATCCTCCTTGTCTTATTGCGATGTTAAGGAAAACTCTGATCACTTGCCCATATTCTTTAGGACTAAATAGTTTCCGTAGCTAAAGGCAAAAAGTTCTTTGAAAAATAAAAGGTTAAGCGCATTTTAGAAATAAAGAAATACCCCATATCAATCGTTTATTGTAAAAATTTGAAAAATCCCGCATAAATTTCATCACATTCAATACGCTTGCATTAAAAAAATATTTATGAAAAACTAACCTATCCGAAGTTGAGTCGGAATGTCAACCGCAGCTTTTTCAGGAAAAGGAAACATCATGAGTCACCCACCCGACAAAATCATATGCTCTATGATCCAGGTAAGCAAGTATTACGATAAAAAACCCGTTCTTAAGGACATATCCCTGTCGTATTTTTACGGCGCCAAAATCGGCGTTTTGGGCCTCAACGGCTCGGGGAAAACCTCTCTGTTACGCATCATGGCGGGCGAGGACACGGAATTTAACGGCCAGTTGACCCTATCCCCGGGACACACCGTGGGATATCTGGAGCAAGAACCTGTGCTTGACCATACCAAAACCGTCAGGGAAACCGTTGAGGAGGCGGTACACACAATCGTTGAACTCATGAATGAATTCAACCGCATTAACGAAGCGTTCGCCGAGCCCATGTCCGATGAAGAGATGGCGCGCCTGATCGAAAAACAGGGAGAAATCCAGGAAAAACTGGATGCGGCGGATGCGTGGGACCTGGACGCCCGTCTGGAGATGGCCATGGATGCGCTCCGCTGCCCGCCGGGTGATACTTCGGTCAGCGTACTGTCCGGCGGCGAAAAACGACGGGTGGCCCTTTGCCGGCTCTTGCTCCGCAAACCGGACATTCTTCTTTTGGACGAGCCCACCAACCATCTAGATGCCGAAACCGTGGCCTGGCTGGAGCATCATCTGTATCAGTACCCGGGAACCGTCATCGCAGTGACCCATGACCGGTATTTTCTCGATAACGTGGCCGGCTGGATTCTGGAGCTCGATAGGGGTCACGGCATTCCCTGGAAAGGCAATTACTCCTCCTGGCTCGAACAAAAAAAGGAGCGTCTCAGACAAGAGGAAAAGGCCGAAAGCCAGCGCCAGAAAACCCTTGAGCGGGAATTGGAATGGATCAGAATGACCCCCAAGGCCCGCCAGGTCAAAGCCAAAGCTCGAATCAGCGCGTATGAAAAACTGCTGACCCGTGAAAGCGCATCCAGAGCAAAAGATCTTGAAATCTACATACCGCCGGGACCGCGTCTGGGCAATCTGGTGGTTGAAGCCGAAAATGTATTCAAGGGCTACGCAGACCGGCTGCTGGTCGAGAACCTGTCATTCTTTTTGCCGCCGGGCGGCATTGTCGGCGTGGTGGGTCCCAACGGGGCCGGAAAAACCACGTTGTTTAAAATGATAACCGACCAGGAAACACCGGATGCGGGCCGTATCCGTATCGGCCAAACCGTCCGAATGGCTTACGTGGATCAGAGCCGGGAAAGTCTTGATCCGGAAAAAACCATTTGGGACGTGATCTCAAACAAAGAAGATGTGATCGAGCTCGGGAACCTGTCAATCAAATCCAGGGCCTACGTGGCCCGATTCAATTTTACCGGTGCGGACCAGCAAAAAAAGGTGGGCATGCTCTCCGGCGGCGAACGCAACCGCGTACACCTGGCCTGCATGCTCAAGCAGGGCGCCAACGTGATTCTGCTTGACGAACCCACCAACGACCTTGATGTAAATACCCTGCGGGCCCTGGAGGAAGCTCTGGAAAATTTCGCCGGGTGCGCGGTCGTGATCAGCCACGACCGCTGGTTTTTGGATCGTATCGCCACGCATATCCTGGCCTTTGAAGGAGACAGCCGGGCCATATGGTTCCAAGGCAATTATTCGGAATATGAAGCGGACCGCAAAAAACGGCTGGGTGCCGAGGCGGATCGCCCTCACCGGATCAAGTACCGCCATCTCACCCGGAATTGACCGGGTTTGGCCCTGCCCCAATTTTTTTGATGCAAATAGATTCCCAGCAGCGCTCTAATCAGCGGGGACGCAGAGATTGGGCAAAAGGGGCGTTTTGAAACTGGCTCAATAGTATTTAATTTCAGTGGAATATAATCGTTAAACAAAAACGGGGTGAAAAATTATCAACTTGTGGGGAAAAAGTGATGAAAGCAAGGGCAACATATGGACAACGTTTTGACAGGATGTGTTAAAAAAAACATGACCTCCATTGTCGGCCCAACAGTCCATGATTCCGATGGCGAGCTGAGCCAATCAACTTACCCTTCCGAAAGAACCTGAATGTGGGTCTTAACCGACTCTCCCAGAGCCTGCAGATTGTAACCGCCCTCAAGCATGGAAACAACCCTGCCCTCTGCGTGGTCCTCGGCCACACCCTTTACTTTTCGAGTCATCTCTTCATACCCCTTTGTGGTGAGATTTATATGCGCCAGGGGGTCGTCCGTGTGGGCGTCGAAACCTGCGGAGATAAGAACAAACCCGGGCCTGAAATTTTCCATCTTTCGCTCAACCGTTTCCATGGCTTCGAAATAGTCCTGATTTCCTGCCCCCGGGGGCATGGGGAAGTTTAGAGTGTATCCTTGACCTTTACCAGTTCCGGTTTCCGAAGCTTTTCCAGTGCCGGGATAGCAGGTGTAAGGGTTCTGGTGGAAGCTGATGTAAAATACCGCCGGATCTTGTTCGAAGGCATGCTGGGTACCGTTGCCGTGGTGAACATCCCAATCGATTATCGCAATTCGTTCTATGGCGTATTGTTTTTGAAGATATTTTGCCGCAATGGCAATATTGTTGAAGTAACAAAACCCCATGGCCCTGGATCGTTCCGCGTGGTGTCCGGGGGGTCTTACCGCACAAAAACAGTTTTTTATATTCCCTTGCATCACGTTGTCTATTCCCACAAGTATACCTCCGGCAGCACAAATGGCCGCTTCAAATGTGGCGGGGCTTAAGGGGCATTCCCGAGTATCCAAAAAACGAACAGAGCGATCCACCGCGTTCTGAAACCTGTCTATGTAACCGGGTTCATGACACAGTTCCACAATATTCCTTTTGGCGGGCACAGGTTCTATGTGAAGAAGTTTATCCAGGAGTCCTGCTTCTTCGAGAGCGTTAATTATGGCTGTAAGTCTTTGAGCCCGTTCCGGATGGTTGAAACCGGTATTATGCTTCAGATACAGATCATCATATACAAGTCCGGTTTGGGTCATATCTGTTTTCCTTTCCGGTAATTGAGACGGCAGAAAATATTAAAAGTTGACTAAATATCTATGTCTTAATATGGTTATCCAATTGAGGATAAAGATATATTTCAAGATAATAAGGAAGGCAATGCCTTTTTAAGCCCACGGTGCAATTTTTTGGCGCATGCCGGCATATTTTATATATCACCCCAAATGATCGTAAATAAAATAGCAAAACATTATATGTGATTAATTTATCAACTATTTTGTAAATCCAACTGTATTTTTCTAACTTTTCTATAAATAAGAGATATATAATTTTAAAAGAAATACCATTTTATTTACGATCATTTAGTGTATTATTAAAGGGTTATCAGCCCGGATAAAAATTTTTTACCCGAACAGAACAACCGGTGGACCCAGATGCTACGTTCAAAACTTCCCGATGTGGGACTTACCATTTTTTCGGTAATGACCCAGCTGTCCAATGATTATAACGCCATCAATCTTTCACAGGGATTTCCGGATTTTGATGTTCATCCCGATCTTTTAGATCTGGTGAATAAATATATGCGTTCCGGCCATAATCAGTATGCGCCCATGCAGGGCGTTCTGATTCTTCGGGAAATGATCGCTGAAAAAGTAATGGAATTATATAACGGGGTCTATGATCCCGTAACTGAAATTACCGTGACATCCGGAGCTACCGAAGCATTATTTTCGGCCATCGCTGCGGTTGTCCATAACGGTGATGAGGTCATCGTTCTCGAGCCGGCATTTGATTCCTATGTTCCGGCCATTGAATTAAACGGAGGAATTCCCGTATATGTTAAATTCAGGTTTCCGGAGTATGGTATCGACTGGGATGAAGTTAAGCAATCTGTAACGTCAAAGACCCGGCTCATTATTTTAAACTCACCCCATAATCCCACCGGAGCCGTATTGTCGGGTGACGACATCGCTGCATTGAAACAAATTGTTAACGATACCAAGATCTTGATTTTGAGCGATGAAGTTTACGAGCATATTATTTTCGACGGCATCCGGCATGAAAGCATATCCCGCCATCCCGAGCTCGTTTCACGAAGCTTTGTCATCAGTTCTTTCGGAAAAACCTACCATACGACCGGATGGAAGATCGGATACTGCCTTGCTCCGGCGGCGCTATCCAAAGAATTTCAAAAAGTGCACCAGTTTCTGACATTTGCATCCAATACGCCGATTCAGTTTGCTTACGCCGAATTCATGCGAAACAAAGACGTTTATCTGAACCTTTCAACCTTCTACCAAAAAAAGCGGGATAGGTTTTTAAAACTCATCGAAAAATCCCGCTTTAAACCCATACCCTGTCACGGCACCTATTTTCAGATGCTCGATTATTCGGAAATTTCTGATGAATCCGACATAAAATTTTCAAAACGGCTGATCATGGAACATGGGGTGGCTTCCATTCCACCGTCGGTGTTTTATCATCAAAAAGACGATCATAATGTTCTGCGATTCTGTTTTGCCAAAAAGGATGAAACCCTGGATAAAGCTGCGGAGAAATTATGCAAGATTTAAAAACAACGATTATCCAGACCGAACTGGTCTGGGAGGATATTGAATCCAACCTGGCGGGTTTTGATGATAAGATTGATGCTATCAAGGATGATACACATCTTATTGTATTGCCAGAAATGTTTACAACCGGCTTTAGTATGAATCCCGCCGGTCTTGCTCAAAACATGCAGGGGTCTTCCGTAAAATGGATGATAGAAAAATCACGGCAAAAAAATGCCGATATAATAGGAAGTGTTATCGTAAGGGAAGACGGCAAATTTTTTAATCGATTGATATGGACAAATCCCCGGGGCGAGATCTTCACCTACGATAAACGGCATCTATTTCGTATGGCCGGTGAAGAAAAAGTATATCATGCCGGCCATCAAAATATTACTGTTGAACTGAACGGCTGGAAGATCAGACCTTTTATCTGCTATGATCTTCGTTTTCCGGTCTGGACGCGAAATATCGAAAACCAGTATGATGCGGCCATATTTATCGCAAACTGGCCTGAAAGGCGATCAGGGCACTGGAAGTTACTGCTTCAGGCTCGAGCCGTTGAAAACCAGTGTTATGTTATAGGGGTTAATCGCGTGGGAACCGACGGAAACGGTCACCATTACAGTGGTGATTCTTCAATAATCGATCCCTTTGGTAACATTATATTCCAAAAACAGAACAAGGCAATCACCTATACGGCAGAGCTGTCCTGGGAAACGCTGAAAAACGCCAGAGAATCCTTTCCGGTCTGGATGGATGCGGACAACGATCTGATTGGTTTTCAATAAAATTCATCCGTTCTGACAGCAGATATTAAAAATGGTTCATCAGGCGCCTCTCGGATGGGACGCTTGTATTTCAGATCTATAGCCAGACCGAGTGGACTTCATTAACGGTTTCTTTCACGGACAGAACCGCGTTCGCAAGTCGGAAATACATCAGGGCGACACCGATATTTTGGGCAACGACTTGCAGATGTTCGATGTCCCCTTCCGAAATATCCCAAACCCGTGAACTATAAAGGCGCAATGCACCGACTATTTTCCCATGCAAGGTGATGGGGAGAGAGACGATCGCTCTTATCTCCTCTTCTTTGGCCTTCTCAGGATATTGCAGGCGGTCACTCGTTGTAACATCTCTAATGATAACGGGTTCCCGGTTTGACGAGAGTTTGATACTTTTATCCACCAGGACGGGTCCTTTGTTAACATAATTGATGCTCAGCCCGGAACTGGCAAGAATTTCAAGTTCCTCTAATTCCGGATTTAATACGAATATGGTTGCGCCCTTAATTCCAAGAGCACCGACTAAAATCTGAGTCAACTGATTGGCCATTGTACCCGCATTTTCAGATTTTGTAATAACCTCGAAAACCAGTTGAAATATATCCAAATCTATTTTGCTTTGAACAGCCATGGGATTCCTCCTCCTCCTCTTATACTATTCATATGTTTTCGTAACATATTCCTGTTGTTATCCTCATTAACCATGTCATGTTACAACATAAACATCGACCTGTTTCAGGCTTTTCATGACTTTGTTGGAGACGCTTCCGGTAAAAAACCTGGTGATCTTGCCAGGGTTACGATTTAAAATAACCATATCAAATCCGCGGTCTAGAACAAGATCAATGATATCCTGAGCAACATCTTTGTTAAGAGCCCTGAAAATGTGATGGACCCGATTGCTTGAGAAACCGTTCTGAATCAGTTTTTCTCTGGCCTGTTTAATCCCGATCTCATGCTCATGAATCTTCTGTTGCAGGTAAGCCAGGTTGCTCGATATTTTTTCCATGATCAGACTATTGCGCAATTCGATCTTTGGCACAGGGGTATATGCATTAAACAATGTCACCTCAACCCCTTTTTCATCTGCAAACCTGCGGGTGACAAAATCTAAAGCCTTTTCGTCATAATTGGTAAAATTATAAGGGACTAAAACTTTTTGCTTATCCATTTTACCCTCCTTTCTCCCAATTTCGGATTGAAGTGTTTATGGTTACAATTTTAAGGATGATATTTAGACACAAAAGCTGATTTTATTAAATTTCAGAAAATTAGAACCCTAGAACATCGCAGATAGAAAGGTGCTGTAACTCAACAGCCGGTTGCTCAAATCACTTTTCGCTGGCGCTGAAACGTTTTTTGATAAATCCAAGGCTCGCTCCAGGCGATTCCCAAACTCGCCCTTCGGACTCAACGAGTTGAAATCGCTTTTCTTTCACTTCGCCAAGAGTTATGAATAAAAAACCTTTCAATGAGCGCTCAAAGAGATTTTCGTTTGGGCAACCGCCCATTTAATAATGAATGAGCAACAAGAGCAACAGGCAGAAATGTATGAGTAAGAGGGGTAGATTCACATCGTATTTTTTTTATATCATACTATAGAATAATTGTCAAAAATGAGTATATTTATCGAGCAATTCTCGGTGAAATGTATGAAGAAGATCCTTGACAGGTTGTGTTTTCCGTGACCGAAGTTGTGCTCAATTTGATAGCCTTGGTTCTTCAAGGTATTGAAAGTTTCGTTTTCGATTTTCTACCTTGCCCGACGGCCTTTAACCAGGGTGATCAAATTATTTTTATCAACATAAAATCGGTAACCCAGATATTTTTATAGTTGATTTTGCCGTTTTTTGACACAATTTGGTATTGGAAAAAGTTGACAAGGTCAGCATCTTTTGTGCCGTTTAAAGGCACTTGATTGAGCCAGTGGTAGCCATGTTGTCGACCTTTGCTTATCCCCATTATTATTACAGGAACTTAATATTTTTTGTGGCTGATTTTACTACAAATATACGATCGTTGTTGCCGCTCAAATCCGCGGGTGTTATGAAAAAGCCCTTGCGATCGGGTGAATAACCCAGAGCATAACCGATAATTGACTCACCATCATTAAATTCAACTGCAATCTTGCGTCCTGCCCCATGGAATTCATCATCATATTTTTTCTTATGATCCTTATCGCCTTTGAAATCCTTAACGAAAAACACCGCTTTTAGTTCTTCGACATCAACTTGCTCAATCTTACCGTCCAAATGATGATTGAGGTGAAAGTGTGCTTTATTGGGGAATAAATCACTGGTACTACCCTTAATTATGGCACCGTCTTTAAATCGTACGACCACCTTATTGGATTGCATAAGCCCCTCATATAATCCGTTATTCTTTATGATAACAATATGAAAATACACCATTAAAATTAAATATTGTGGTGTGTAAATTTTCAGTGTTTAACATCGAATACATAATAGTTTATGGTTATACCGTTCGGTTTTCAATTTCAAGATTTATTTCATAAATATAGGTTGTGACTCCAAAATGATAATTTTATGCAAAAGTCTACATAGGATTAAAACCTACCGGTCATTATTTGAACTGTTCTCACGACATGAAAAAATGGTCATTTTTTCCGGTAATTAGCCTTTTGCTTAAGGCATGGTGGCCATCTTGGCAAAATTGCCCAGCGCATTCTCAATTTTCTTAAGGACTTCAGCACACTCCGTGATGTTGTGACGCTTTGCGATGTATTTTGGATCATTATAAGAAAACCATACCTGCCCGGCGTCATCTTCCCAGATCAGCGCTTTCTGAGGAAGATCAATTCCAGCACTTTGGCTATTTAGCATCAGGGGCGTACCGACCTTTGGATTGCCAAAGATAATCAATTCTGTGGGGCGCAACTTTTTTCCCACCTTTTGTGCGCCTTCTGCATGATTTATTCTGATGAACACGGTCATGCCTTTTGCCTTTAAAGTGTTTTCTAACCGATCCCCTGTCTGCTTTACATTATGAGAACTTTTTATACTAACAAGCCCATTGTCTGCAGAAGCCAGCGAAACAAAGAAAAAAAGTGCTATGAGAGTTAAGAGTATCTGACGCATAATTGATCCCTCCTTAATAATCTAATTGTGAGTAGTATATGGCCGGGAAGCTATTCTTTTTCAAACTATATGACAGCGGCAACCGCCTCCTGGGCAAAATCGATAAATCCCTGGGGAAAGGTTCCAAGATAAAGAATGATCA
>CAZDAB010000039.1:0-12689 GCA_964502855.1 uncultured Desulfobacteraceae bacterium
CGAACCCGCCCTCTGCCTACATATCCAAAAGGGCAACTGATATGATAACCTCCTTCCAGGTTACAAGATAAAGGTCTCGTGACCTCGTACATATTCCAATGGATGTCCCGTAAGTCCCTTTTTTTGGGCGAAAACAAAATAAATGCCAACTGTCATTTGCTGACATAGGCTGTATATGTACAAAATATTGGAAAATTTCTTTCTTCTTGACATACTGATCAAACTTTGGGACATTTGCCAAAAGCAATTTTCTGTAAAATCTAAGATCTTACCCATACGCTAAAACGTACGATACTTGCGATGCCTAAATGAATTATAGGAACCTCTCAAGATGCTTGTAATTCGTGCGGAACAGATTCGGATATTCGAGCAGCAGGACCTTGAGCGATTCGAGCTCCGAATGTTAGAACACCTTGTGGAATTTTTTCCCGTCCGTTGCGGAGGGCTGGGCCAGGAGGAGATTCGCCAGACCATCCGGCATGCGGTTCAACGCGCGGCACTTTTCGGCATCGTTATCGAAAGGGACGTGGCCAAGTATGTCGACTTGACTGTCATCTTCGGGAAAAACTTTGACAGCGACCCCGCATTGCCCTGGGTTGGTCGGATACTGGGGTCCCCGGAGACTGAAAACGGCACAGATCGGATTAACAGGCTCTGGACAGAGGCCGAACCGTGGATGCACGAGAGAGGAGCGTGAGCTCGGCTCAGGCGAAAGGGAATTTGGGCCATGCTGACAATGATCTTCCTGCTGATGGGGATTGGGATTGTCGCAGCAGTAATGTGTGTTGCTGGTCATGATGCAGGCATTGGTACGCCGGATGCAGCCGCAAGACCCACTAATGGGGGAGCAGCGAAGGACAGCGGCTTAGCTGCTGGCATTGCTGCCGATAAAAACTTTTCGGCCAACAAGGCAGTTGGGACGGCCTGCGCTACGTGCCCATTGAACAAAATTAAGTTAGTCGAGTTGGTGGAGGTTGTGCAACGGAAGACGGGGAAAAAGTGGGCAGGGCTGGCTGATCAAATGTCGGAAGGAACGGTGGGAGGCGCCACTGCCGACTCAACAGACAAGGCCAAACCCAAGATAACAGACCGAACGGATTTCCACAGGAACTGCTATCGCCAATATATCAACCTGGATAAGGACTGGCCGGAGGGAAAGGAAAAACGACACCCGGAATACGGACGGTACATTGAGCTGCGGGTCAGAGTAGCTTGGGTAACACAACGGAAGGATTCTCTGTCCGGGAAAAAGGTTTATTGGACATTCACTCACACGGCGGTGGACGGTCGGCCCAGAGACCTCAAGGACAGTGAAAAGGAAGGCTTCAATAGCGCCGGGGGCCATACGGCGAAAGTCTCAACTACCGACCAGTGGGGTTGGACTCCCATCATGAAATTTTATCTTTCCCAATATGGAGGCGACAAGTTTTCAGTCACGGTCCAGGCGGACGAGGAGGACCAGGGCAAGCCCTCCGGCAAAAAACACTCAACCAAGACCTACCAGGTCTGGCAGCGGATGTGGTACCAGATTACAGAGATGGACCAGAAAACCGGGCCGGGCAGACTCAAGATGCCCAGCGGGGTGATGACGGGAGTCCGCAAGTCCTTCGCAGATGTGTTTATCGAGATGAACGACAGCGGGGAGTTTCGCACTGGAGGCAGCGGAAGGAACTTCAAGGAAAACTTCCCTGCAAGGGAGGACGGATTCAAGTGGGCCGACAAATTTTGTACCCGCAAATGTACGCCGTGGAAGATGCACCTGGTCGTAGTGAACCATTCGGCCGATAAGATGCATCAAGAAATCACAATAGCCAATATCTCAAGCCGGAATGCCTTTCAAATACCGAGTATTTCTTTCCGTCCATATGATTTCGATGGGACCAACTGGATCGTCCGGGCGCAGTATCGCTACCACTTCGGGATCGACTGGAAAGATTTCCCCCCCAACCACGTTACTTTGGCCGGAACGAAGCCGTACAATCATATCCGCGTTGACTTCAAAACCGATACAATCCGCCCGACCAGAAACATGCCTGCGACGGTTCGGATCGAGTACTTAAAGGCCAAAACTGCCTTGGGGTGGGGGGGCACATGCCTTCACCTGCTGATCTGTCGGGCGGAATTCGACGAACACTTTCAGCCGGGCCAGATTCCCGGTACAATGACCGAGGTATGCGTCCACGAGCCCGGACACAGCTTTGGGTTGGTCTACGACCAGCCGTGGAAGACTAGAAACCGTGCCCAAAGTGCGCACTGTAGATTCAACAATTGTGTAATGTGGTATCAATGTGGCGTCGGCAGTCCGACGACCTTCCACAGGGAAACGGTAGGTAATCCAGGTTGCCGGACGTACATGCGCCGGCTCGACATGTCCTACGATGAAATGAAGGATAAGTGGAAGTTTCCAAGATAAGACAGAAGACCCTCTGTCGGAGGTTGTTGCTGGCCAGCCTTTTGGTGATATTCATCGAGTGCGAAACAATGGCCCTTGAGCGGATCTTAAGCTCCGACGCCGGAGCGTCAGGGAGACAGAACATGTTGGAAAACTACCCCAATTACCTCAAGACCCCCCTCTCTCCGCCCTTGGAGACTACAGGAGTGGCCGTCAGTTTGGAAAAGGCCGGACCAGCCCCCCGGGAATCCATCGTCCTGCACGGTACTTACGGCATTACGCCCCAGGTAATGGGCCGCATGGGAGGACGACCGGAGGACTGGATCTTCATCATCGTGGTCCGGACCGATCGGCCGGGCGTATGGGTCCGTCCCGTCGGGGATTCCAGCAACGCCCCTGACAAAAAGCCGGAACCGCCGCCTGACGCCGGAGGTATGACCATCATCGAGAAGGGTTACTTTAACGTGGAACTTCGCAGTTTCTTCGATCTACCCGCGGAACGGGCAGAGTACTGGGTCATGGTCTCCCTTGCTGAGTGGGTCTCACAACGAATCACATTTCGGGTGGCCGAGGTAGAACCTTGAGGCCTTCAGCGCTCACCAGGACGAAGTGTTGAATCGGTCATTCAATCCCCAGGTTGCGATGTTGTTCTTTGCCTACTGAACTACTGCATCCTTAATTTAAAGGCCAACACCTGTCGAGTTCCGGTTGGCACTGTGAGCACTTTGCAGGAAAGCACCAGAAGCGTACTCCACATCCAGAATCCGCATGGGATTTTTATCGGTAACGATGGCCGCGATAAAATCCTTAATGGTTGGTTCTACGACTTTTTTAAACTGTGGACAACCCACCGATTTCATCCAGATAATCACCCAGATGCGATCGGCAGCATGGCGACAAGCGTTGCTGTAAAAGGTGTGATATTGGCCTGTACCATAGCCGCAAGCATATCTCCCCTGGCACTCATTATTGCTTTTAACCGTTTACCCCTGATGCAAATAGCCAATCTTCAGCCGGTTTAACATCGGCCCCTTCTGCAATAAAGTTTTGAATTTATGCCTGAGACGCTTAGAATTTCCGAGATAAACTTTCTTTTTACCCAAATGGTAAACCCGCCTACCATTGCGAGGCACGAGCGGGCAGGTCGGACAATGATCTTTTTTATTCATTAATTTTCATGCAAGATTCAGGTAATACTTTAGATTTTGTTAATCAGCAACCTTTTGAAATACCATTGACTCTTTTTACGGTCAGGGTTACAGCGCCGAAATCCTCCTCCACCTTGCCATAGAGCATGAAGGGCCGGTTTGGTTCCATAATGGCGCAAAATTGGCGATAGGCTTTGGGGAAAAAGGTGGTTTCCACCAGGCCGGTTTCATCTTCGAAAGTCAGAAACTCCATGGGTTCGCCATGTTTGGTATGAACGACCTTGCCGGTAATCAACAGACCGGCAATGTGCACATGCCGGCCGATGAAGCGAGGCAAGTCCCCGGCCTTAACAATCTTCTGTTTTTTTAAAGCATGGGCGTACAACACCATGGGATGCCGGTCGCACAAAAAGCCCAGGGCTGAAAATTCATGCCGCAGACGCTCTGTCTCATTTTCAGGAGGAAATGACGGTTTGGGAACAGCTCTCCCGACATTAAACAAATCCCCTGCCCATGATCGTTTCGACCGTGACTTTTGCCGGCAGACCAGTTCCCACAACAATGAACTTCTATTCTCTTCCGGATGGAGCGAATCAAACGCGCCGGCGTGAATCAGAGAACGCGCCTCAGGGTCGTCGGGTTGAACCCGTTCAAGAAAATCGATGATGTCATGATACGGTTTCGATTTTCGTTCGGCAACAATACGTCTGCGCGTGTGGGTGCTCAAACCCTTGATGGATAACCATCCCACCCGCATGGCCCCCGCCCTGCCCTTCCAGCGGACATCACTTTTGTTTACGTCGGGAGGTAAAATTTCCACTCCCATGCGCCGGGCTTCGGACACGTAAGCGAATGTGCTGTAAAAACCACCCTGATTGCTGATGACCGCCGCCATAAACTGGGCCGGATAATGGGTCTTGAGATAGGCGGCCTGGAAAGAGACACGGGCATAGCTGGCACTGTGGGGCTTGCAGAAGGAATAGCCGCTAAAACTCATCATCATGTCCCAAACGGCATGGATTTGCTCGTGGGTAACGCCTCGTGCTTGTGCGCCGGCAATGAAACGCTCTTTATAGTGGCCCAATTTGCGGGCCTTATCCTTTTTGGACATGATTTTACGAAGGCCGTCCGCATGGGCGTGTGAAAAACCTGCCAGAGCAACGGCGGTTCTGGCAACATCCTCCTGATAGACCATGATGCCATAGGTCTCTTCAAGCACGTCTGCCAGCAACGGATGAATCGGCTCCCATTTACCGCCATGCAGACGACGAATATATTCGCGGATAAATTCATTGGCCGCCGGACGGATAATGCTGCTATGAATCACCAGATGCTCAAAATCACCCATCTTTGTCTTCTTTTGCAGCAGTCGCATGGCCGGACTCTCAATGTAAAAGCAACCCATGGTATTTCCCCCGGCCACAGTTGCCTGTGTAGCCGCATCGTCTTCCGGTTCCCAGTGATCTTCATCAAAGTCCGTGCCGTTGTCTTTCAAATTTGCAATGGCATCGCGGATAACCCCCAGGCTGCGGTTGCCGAGAAGGTCAATTTTAACCAGACCCCCGTGTTCCGCGCCGTCTTTTTCCCACTGGATAATCGGAACCCCTTTGGGGGCAATTTCCACCGGAACATAATTGTAAAGAGGATCCGGAGTGATAACCACCCCCCCGGGATGAACAGAAAGGTGGCGCGGAATACCGATGATGCACCGGGCGGTATGAATGATTTGCTGCCATGGCTCCGGAAAATCGAATTCGCCAAGCTTGGGCAGTCGTTTGAGTTGGGACAATAGATCGTCATTCATATGAGCCTTGCGCCAGAACCAGGGAAGACGTTGGGTGACCCGGCCGATCTCCGGGTCCGTGGGTCCGAAAACCTTGGCCACTTCCCGTATGGCCATACGCGGTTGAAAGGCAACATGATTGCATACCAGCGCGGCGTGACCGTTGTACTGCTTTAATACGGAATGCAGAATCTCATCCCGTTCATCCCACGCAAAATCGATGTCTATATCCGGAGGATCCGAGCGGCCCGGGTTCAGAAAACGCTCGAAATACAGGTTATGCTTGATCGGGCAGACATTGGTAATCCCCAAACTGTACGCCACCAGGGACGCCGCACCGCTTCCGCGGCCGCAGATGCGAGGACTGCGAGATACAATATCTTGAACCACAAGAAAATACGATGAAAACCCCATGTTTTCGATGATGCAAAGTTCATGTTCCAGGCGGTCCACAACGGTTTCCGGGAGATCGTCACCATACCTCTTTCGCGCCCCTTTATACGCAGCATCCCGCAGGAGATGTTTGGCGCTTTGTCCTTGTGAATTGCCCCACGGCGGCCGAACAAGTCCGGTACAGGGACCGGTAAATGTCAGCCGTTCCGTAATTTCCCGGCCGGCCCGAATCGCATCCGGCCAAATGGCAAACCGTTCAGCATATTCCGATGCCGGCGCCAGCCATGCGTCAGACGGCGCCGCATCTTTTGGTGTTAACCGGGAAAGAGATGTATTACGGTCTATGGCCCGCAGCATACGGTGAATCTTTAGGTCATCCGGATCCAGGAAAAAACTTCCGGGAGTGGCCACAACCGGTACGCCAAGGTGTTTGCACATCTTCCGCAATTCAAAAGCCGTTCCATTGGGCCTGCGCGGCACCGCTCCAGCGATCGTTATACCGGCTTCATACCACTCCGGTAAAAGCGCAGGGCTTTGTGTGAGAACGACCAGTCCCCGGGCATGGTCGGGCACGGCGGATTTCAGAGCAAATCCTTTATCCGAGTGACGGTGCGTAATCAGGCGGCAGAGGTTGCCATACCCCTGCTCATTCTCCACCAGGCAAACCGCGCGACACCCGGAAACGGGATCTGTGAGTTCCGCACCCACAATGAGGGTAATGTTTTCACGTTCGCAACTCTTTAAAAAAGGCCACAGGCCGTAAAGATTGTCCGTATCCGTAAGAGCCAGCTGCGTGTACCCCCGCTGTTTGGCAACCGCGCAAATCCTTTGCGGCGAACACGTTCCCCACATCAATGAATAATATGAACGGACGGTAAGCGGAATCATTGGAACAGTGTCTTTCCCACACGAATTGCGTTGAAACCAAAACGACGGCGGATCGTATCGAGAGCAAAGATCAGGGTGTCACTCACCTTGCTTTCTTTTTCATCTTCGGCAAAAAGCGCCGTCTGTGCGGGGGGATACGTCAGACGGTCGCAAATCAAGCGCAGATGCCGGATGCCGACCCGGCGTGTCCAGGCCCGTTCAAGCGCTCTTTTTGCCAGAACAAACAGGCGAAAATCATTGGCCGTGGCCGGATGGACCACAGCCTGACGGGCAACCCGCCTGCCGTCGGAGTAATCAAGGAGGATCTTGATCCGTCTTGCTGTCAGCCGTGGCTTGCGCAAATCTGCACCGGCCCGCTCGGCGAGTCCATATAATGCGCCTTGCACCACCGCCACCTGGTTGGTGTTATCAGCAAATTCATGATCTGCAACGACAACCGGCGGCTTCTGTCCCACAGGCAGAACCGGGGATGGGTCAATGCCGCGAACGGCATGGTACAGGCTGCCACTGCGACTGCCGAACATAATATTCAGTTGTTCCATGGACAGATGGGCCACATGACCGGCACGGGTCAAATTGAATTCCCGAAAACGTTTCAGGTCTTCCCCTTCGATACCCGGGATAAGATGGACCGGCACGGGTTTCAGAAAATCTTGTTCTTCGCCGGCTCCGATGACATATTCACCGGCAGGCTTGACCATGCGTGTTGCCACTTTGGCGGTCAGTTTGTTGGGAGCCACCGACCAGATGGGATCGAAACCCATATCCGTCCGCACCGCCTTGCGAATGCGCCACGCCACGTCAGGCGCCGGGCCGAACAGTCTTCCCGTTCGGGTGGCATCGACAAATAAATGGCCATTATGGTCGGTCATTTCAATCAGCGGCGAATATGGCAGGGCGTGTTTAACGAGCCGGGTCATTGCACGTTCGTAGCGGGCGGGACGAGGCGGCAGCACAACAGCATCCCGGCAACGGCGAAGCGCCCGTCCCAGAATCATGCCTTTGCGCACGCCGCTTTGATACGATTCTTCGCTCATATCATACACCGCCGCCCGCGCTGCACCCCCCGGGGCAATGATCACCGGACGTCCCCTCAGCCGACTGTCCACCAGCCGTTCCACAGCCACGGCAAAATCGGCCACATTTATATGGATGATTAATCGCTCACGCATATCAAGTTAGTTCGCTTCGCTCACAATTGGAATGTTGGAATATTGGAACACTGGAATATTGGGTTCTGGGAAAATGGAAAGTTGGGTTATTGTAAAATTCCTATTGATGGGAATTAAATAGAGGGATGTCATCTTCTTTAAATCATCATTCCAATATTCCATCATTCTATTTTTCCATTCCCGAGTTAAATAGGACGCAGATATACACAGATAATATTGTTATTTTACAATTTAAGAATCTTGATAATCTGTGTTCACCTGCCCGCTCGTGCCTTGCAATGGCAGGCGAGTCTGTGTCCAAAAAAGGAAATTCCTACACGACCAAGTTTCGCTCCTTGAGCAACGCTACCATCCTCCGGGCGTTTTCCGGCGCCTGGGCGCGGACATGATTGTTGAAAAAAATGATGCCCCTGCGAGCCCGTTTACTCATGGGTTCAATTTTATTTTGGATCCATTCGTGCAGTTCATCGTCGGAATAATTGTAATCAAATTGACGCTGCATGTTCCCCGAACGCCAGCCTTTGGCATTGCGACCGTGAAAGCGCACATAAAACAGATCCGGGTGGGTTACTATGTCCAAGGCCGGAAACAGGCCCGGCAGATCCGGTTCGTCGACGCTCACCAGGGTAACCCGGCGACGTTCCAATTCGGCAAACACACGATCATTAGCCCAGGACCGATGGCGGAACTCTATTGCCAGAGGCAGGCCGTCAAGTTTGTCGAGCAAGGCTGCCAGGTATTTGCGGTTGGGCGGCGTTCGGTGAAACCCGGGGGGCAGCTGGATCAACACGGCGATTAATTGCCCGGTCTGAATTAGCGGCGCCATACCCTCCCGGTAGTTAACCGCATGGTCCGGCCAGTTTTGGGTGTCGATTTCGTGAGTTAGGGTGCGAGTCAATTTGGCAGCGAATAAAAATTCCTGTGGAACTTGCCGGCGATGACGCTCAATGGCTTCAGCCCTGGGCATTTGATACCAGGTGTAGTTAAGTTCGGTGATGGGAAACTGCCGGGCATACAGAGACAACATGTTCCCCGACTTTGTGCCGGACGGGTAAAATCCCGCTTCGACCCACTCTGTATATGAAAAGCCGCTGGTGCCCACAAACAGACGACAGGCGTTGGGGGCTCGTTGCTCTTTAGTAATTATAGTGGCCATATTCTACCCCGAACAAGCCCAAACCAAACAGGATTGAAAATTGAAGATTGAAGATTGAATAATCGAGAAACCATATCAATATTTCATCAGGTTTTCCCCTTAAATATTCAATAGTCAATCGTCAATAGACAATTTCTCGGGTCCTCTCTGGACACCGATCACCTTGCCCTGGACCAGGACCTGGTTGAAATTGTAATGAACCGGCCTGTAAGCAGGATTTTCGGGACGCAGTTCAATCTGTTTTTCCCTGAGAAAAAAGCGCTTGACCGTTGCTTCTTCCTGATAGATCAGCGCAACCACAATTTCACCATTCTCAGCAAACTGGCGCGGCTCGCAAATAACCAGATCCCCATCTAAAATGGCCGCATCCTTCATGGAATCGCCGGTTACCCTGAGTGCAAACAGATTTGAACCCCGGTATATTGCCGCATCAACCACAACGCTGCCGCCCCACTCCTGCTGCGCGTACAAGGGTAATCCGGCGGCAATGTTCCCCACGATCGGCACCTCCCGCCATCGCATGATGCCGGCCGTTTCCCACGCGCGATTGAGCAGGTGGATCGTGCGGCTATAACGCCCGTCACGCTTGAGAATTCCTTTTTTCTCAAGCAGTTTTACAAGCTGAGATATCGCCGCATGGCTTACGCCCATATCGGCCGCCGCCTGCCGCAAGCTGGGCGCTTTTCCGGTTCGGGTTATCTCACGTTCCAGGTAACTGAAAAACCACCGTTGTTTTTGCGTTAATTCAGACTGCATAAAACAAATCCCCCGTGTTTATATTCGGCACATATTTATGCTAACGCGACAAAATGTAAATGTCAATGTAAATATTAATGTATAGCATGTGTGGGGTGTCAGAAAAGAATGATGGATAAATGAGGGTAAAACGAGGATTTTAACCTTACTTCCAGTTTTTGCTTTCAAGACCATTTATCCTTTGAAAATGGTCCATATTGGCAGTTATAACACCATATTTGTGACTTATCGCAATGGCTGCAATCGCTATATCAAAATCGTCTATAATCTTTCCCCGGCTCTCAAGATCTGCTTTTATACTTCCAAAATATTCAGATGACTCTGGCAACCATGGCAAAACTTTAATTATTGAAAGCAGTCTATCTCTTTCTGACTGCAATAATAGGTATTTTTTGGAAAAATTATCTAATCTTTTTATTCCGTAATGTATCTCGGCAACAACTGGCGGCACCGTGGCAATATCTCCCGGACGGTATCCTTTTAGGAATGTCAATAAGTGTTCGTCTCGTCTCATGATTGCTGAAAAGGCAGTGGTATCCAATACATATTTCATGGGTCAACATTCATTCGATTTCTTCGCATATTCATAATCGCTTCTTCCAATTCTGCCACCCCCTCCCTCAGTAATTCCAATTGTTCTTTACTGAGGACGGGCTCAAAAAAATCTTCAGGCCACTGTCCCGCATCATTATCCAGTGCCTGTTCACAGGCCTGAACGATAAACCGGTTTCTGCTGATACCTTTTTTCTTAACTGTCTGATCCATTTTGGATAATAATTTGTCAGGAATATGAACTGTTGTAGACGGCATAAGATCACCCCTTTATATTTCCTCTCTGATCCATAGATTCTACCCTACGGGCCGGAGGTCAATTGTGACCTGCCCGCTCGTGCTCCAAGCCGCCTCTCTTTGCTTGGCAGGCGGAGCGAAGCGAACTGTCTCGATTATAATCAGATAGAATATATTCTATTTGTTTAACTGTCAAGATAAAATAAAGCTGAATAAAAACCGACTTTAAAATTACGGGATAAACAGGAGTCATATGCAATCAGAGCCAAGCTCGGATTTTTCAGACATCACAGGTTTTTGAGGTGGATGATATTTTCATGCGAAAAAATCGTATCACAGATTAAGCATTAGCAAATTTTATGTGTCGGTTGAAAAATTGAAATTAATGAATTGTGAGATTGAAATGAAATCATAATTCCATTAGACAAATTTTTATTTTTTTGAAAGTTTGACCGGTTCGCGTCCGGGTGCGGAAATTCCGCGGCGTTCCAGCAGAGAGCCGTCCTGCCGGTAAAGATCGATCAACGCCTTAAGATAGTTGGTAAGGGCCTGCACCTCAGCGATCCGGCTGACCAACAGATCCCGTTGAGCTTGAGCCACCTGAAAGCTGGTCGATTTTCCTACTCGCAGTTTTTCGGTTTCGGTCCGGAGTTTTTCCTCATCGAACCTGCGGGTGACCGATGAGGCAGCAATCTGCTGCTTGGTACGGTTGACCTCAATGTAAGCGGTGCGGACGTCGACTTCCACAAGCTGTGAAAGATTTTCCAGAGCTTTTTGCGCCTGCTTCCGAGTCATCAGAGCTCGCCGGTGAAGGGCTTTTGCATCCCGATTATAAATCGGATAATTAAATTTGACTCCCGCCAAAGCGTCATAACTGTCTTCGTTGATATTATCAATAGAGTCGCCAAAGGAATTTGCATACCCGCTTTTACCTAGCGTAATGAAAAGATCCATTAAGGGCAGCAATCCGTTCCGGGTTTTGACAAGCTCCAGATCGTTGCGTAATATTTCCAACCGGGCCTCGTTTAAAATCGGACTGATGCGCATTGATACGGCCACATGAGGCTCAACGCCTTCCAGTTTTATTTCGGGCAAGGTCGGCTGATGGATTAAATCTACTTCCCGCTGCCAGATTCCGGGCCCCGCGGGATTAAGCAACCGCAGCAGCTGCAGGCGAATAGACTCCTTGTTGGCCCGTGCTTCGATGAGAGCCTGCTCCTGTGCCGCAACTTCGGCCTGAACAGCCGCCAATTCAGCTCTGGCCAGTCGGCCGACAGCGATCATGTCTTTGGTTTCGTTGAGTTGCTGACGGGCGACTTTCAGTGACTCCTCAACAATTTCGATCTGACGCATGGCCAGCGCATAGTCCCAGTAGGTGCGTTCCACCTCCGCCACCAGAAACTCGATAAAACCCCGCAATTCATACTCCGACATGCGCGTATCCAGGCGTGCCTGCTGCAGTCGGGCCAGATTCACGTCCGTTCCGTATCCTTTCAACAGCGCCTGGCTAACCGTCATACCCAATCGGGTCGAATAAAAGCTGTCGTCGTAAAGAGACGAGTCATTCATTTGCGTGCCGGCTTCCAGAGCGAACCTCGTGCCGGTCGGGAAATATTGTTCCAGAGAAATGATGCCTTCGGCCGCATCTTTGGTATAATCCTCAGTTTCAGATCCGGATCTTGCAAGGCTTTCCCCTTTCACCCTGCCGGCGGAGACGTCCGCGTGTGTTACCGGATCAAAAACAGCTCTTTCCCGGTCCTCAAAAGTTTGCTGAATCGAGGGATTCAATCTTTGCACCACAAGTGATCGGTTGTTTTCAAGGCAAAGCAAAATAGCTTCGGTGATGGTGACTTTCAAAGGCCCCGGCGGCACCGTTCGTGCTTCAATCTCTTCGGGTTGCTCGGCAGGCTCCAATCGCATGTGCACCGCTGTGTCAGCAGGGACATTCGGCCCTCCCTCCGTTCGGACAATCCGTTCCTCGATCAGCGTACAGGACGCCGACACCAATAATAATCCGCACACGCCAAGGAACGCCGGCATTCGATGACAGCATCTTGCAAACATCATATCATATCCTCACAGATCCCAATCTCGCCCGACGGCGGTTGGTTGGGTCAAATTTTTAGGTGTTTTTAAAACACTTTTGCTATATTATATCTTACATTTCGCTTGTTAAGCTGTCGAGTTTGACAATTTAAAAATCTATGAAAAT
>CAZDAB010000040.1:0-12667 GCA_964502855.1 uncultured Desulfobacteraceae bacterium
GGCCAGTATTCCATTGTTCCATCATTCCAATTGTGAGCGAAGCGAACTAACTTGTGAAGAATGATCGATAACGAAGTGAAGATCCGGGGTTCGGGTGTTCCCATCGGTGGGCGAGGTGGGCCATTTTGAAGCCAAATGTTTTTTTCTTAAGAAAGGCGAATCGACGGTGGTATGGCCGCAAGGCTCCAACAGCGTTATCAATGTTGAACCGGCCGACACCTGTTGCGGCAATATTATCTATAATGACTTTGTGCGTTAGTTCGGACCGAACAAGGCCGGTGGCGGCAATCCTGATGACTCTCAGCAACGATGCATGCGAGCCCTTGACAATGACGGGTATACGGTAATTGTCAAATGTCAGGACATCGATGACCCAAGTCTAACGGTAAAAAGTGTCAGGACATAAATTTTGTCCCTGGGCTTATTACGCAGGTGTAATATTTAGATAATTCAGAACAGAAATGGCAGACCAATCCAAAAATCCACGCATTCTGATAGTAACGCCGGAGGTCACCTATTTACCGGACCGCATGGGAGATATGGCCTCCTTTTTTACAGCCAAAGCAGGGGGCCTTGCCGACGTTTCAGCCGCCCTGATCACGGCCCTGTTTGAACAGGGGGCCGACGTGCATGTCGCCCTTCCGGACTACCGCGCCATCTTCAGTAACGGGCTGACCCCTGTTTTAAAAAAAGAGCTCCGTATAATCCATCGCATAATGCCCGATGATCGCATCCATCTGGCAAGAGACCGGGCCTTTTATTACATCAACCGTGTGTACTCTGGGTATGGAGAAGAAAACATTAAACTCGCCCTGGCGTTTCAGCGCGAGGTGATCAGTCATATCGTCCCCCAAGTTCAACCGGATCTGATTCATTGTAACGACTGGATGACCGGTCTAATTCCGGCGATGGCTCGGCGGATGAGAATCCCCTGTCTTTTTACGATTCACAATGTACACACCGTAAAGACAACATTGGCCTATGTCGAAGACCGGGGAATCGATGCCGCCTATTTCTGGCAGAATTTGTATTGCGAAAATATGGCCGAAAGCTATGAAGACGCAAGGGATGCCATTCCCGTAGATATGCTCACCAGCGGAATTTTTGCCGCTCATTTTGTCAATGTCGTCAGTCCGACCTTCCTGGAGGAAATCGTCCACGGGAAGCATCATTTTATCGAGCCTCCCATCCAGCGGGAATTGGCCAATAAATATTATGCAGACTGTGCCTATGGAATTCTGAATGCACCGGACCAGGCTTTTGATCCTGCCACCGACAAACACCTCAAGAAAAATTACAGCGTGGGGAACTTTGTTGTGGGCAAACGGGCAAACAAGCTGTTTTTGCAGGACAAGCTGGGCCTAATTAAAGACAAAAAAGCACCCGTCTTCTTCTGGCCATCCCGGCTTGACCCGGTTCAAAAGGGATGCCAACTGCTATCGGAAATTTTTTACCAGGTTATTTCGAAATACTGGGACCAGAATCTGCAGGTCATCTTTGTCGCCGACGGCAATTACCAGATGATATTCAGAGACATTGTCAATTATCACGGATTTCAAAACCGCGTGGCAATCTGCGATTTTGATTACCGGCTGGAGCATCTGACGTACGCGGCTGCGGATTTTATCCTGATGCCCTCGAGTTTCGAGCCCTGCGGCCTTCCGCAAATGATTGCCCCGCTTTACGGCGCCCTTCCGGTGGCCCATGATACCGGCGGGATCCATGATACCATCAAAGATCTGAATGTTGAAAACAATTCCGGCAACGGCTTTTTGTTTAAAACCTTTGACGCCAATGGCCTCTTCTATGCCATCAATCAGGCCATGAACTTTTATAATTTGCCCGATCCTACAAAGGCAAAACAAATCAAAAGGGTCATGACCGAAAGTGCCGTCCAATTTACCTATGCCGCAACTGCTCGGCAATATATCGAGCTTTATGAGAAAATGTTGAAGCGCCCCTTAATTATTTAACTGGAGACAAACGTATATTTTCATCCCCTTCCCATAACTCTGCTGTCCATTACTCGAATAACGAACCGCCAGACCATCCTTGCCGACCTGAGAAACATAAATTGAAGGATATGCGCTGTTTTTAAGGGTGAAGAGCTTCAACACTTAATGATGAGGGCAATTTAAAAATATTGTTTAACGTCCCGAAACAGTTCAAACACTTTTGGTCATTTTGAGGGTCCTCCTTCCATTCTCCGTCAACCAAAAATTTGTACTCGTATTTCCCGGGGAAAAGCATCACGGTCTTAGTCCATATGCCGTTTCCATCCTTTTTCATGAGATGCTTTTTAGGATTCCAATTGTTAAAATCCCCCATCAGAATGACTTTCTTTGCGTCTGATGTTTCAAGCGCGAAAGTGATCTTTCTTCGCTTGATATCCTTTTTTGATCTTACTTTTGCCATGTGGTACCTCCTAAAGTAGTATTTTCTTGTTACAAACAAAAAGATTCCTCTTTTTATTTTTTGCCGTTCTTTAATCAAAAGAATAGGGGCCTTTTGCAGCCTAATAAATAATCTTAAATCCGCTTTATCCAGAAGGGTCTATGCCTGATGTCTTTAAATCCTCTTTGACTGATAATTGAATTTTTTGTATTGCCTGTAATAATTCACATTCTTTATAGCAATCTTCTTTAGATTGATTGTTTCTGTCGCATGTCTTGCATGGTGAAGAAATCATAGTACCCCCCTATCCGCCAAAACCTTTGAACCGTCGGCGTGTTGGTACTCGTGAGTATAAGTGCGCGGTTCTCCTGTCTTTAGAACCTCATGGAATTGGCACTTTTTTTTGAGGCCGGAAAATTATTGTGTTATCGTCAAAAAATATAATATCCCACTACAAAGAAATGTCGCCCATAAAACGATAAGTTCAATGGGCGACGCTATAATTCCCTTAAAAACTTTGGTACAATTTGTTTAGATAAATATCAATTTTGTTGCTCTTAGTATCCACTTCCGACAATTAAACCGCTCGTGGTTTTCCTGACATAGGTATTTTTTGGCTTTTCTTTCCATACATAACTAACCCATACACCTTCAGCAGTCGCTTTGGCACATTCATTATAAACGGGTTCTGCTTTTTCTTTAAGGCTTTGTCCAACCAATGACGGATGAACCAAGAGCATTCCGCCCTCTTCCATTATAAATACATAATAGGGCTTATTTTGGGCCGCACTTGCAAAGTCCGTAGCCATTTTCCCGCCATCAATGGCGACAACAATGTCATCTACTTGTTTTTTAATAGCAGCTTTATCTGTTGCAAAAGCACCTGTTGCCAGACTAAGTCCAATAATCAAAGTTAAAGATATAATCGCAACTCTTTTCATGTTCATCTCCTTTTTTTGGGTTTATTGTTTACAATTTTGAGCTCATAAACTCACCACAATGAGACAGGGCTTCAATATCAATTGTGTTTTCCCGCTATTAAAAACCCAACTCATTAGCGGGTCATCAGGCTGTAATGATTTTGGTCTTGGTTTTCACCTTGCCCGTCTTGATGGCGACTTTCACCGCATCTTCCATTGGATCTTTGAAAGGCACCTCAATTCGGAGCAATCCGTGCTCGTAAGTCGCTTCGGCTTTGTCAGGTTTCACCGTCCAAACCAAAGCCAGTGCCGAAACGTACTCAATGTCCCTTGCTGGTGCCGATAAATGGACACTGTCTTTGAGGATCTTTACATCGACGGTCTCCGTTGGTGCTCCTGGGATTGCAAACTCCACGATTAGCTTGTTCTGCTCCCCGTCTGCATACGCTACTGTAACGGGCGAAACCTTCATTCGTTCTACCTGCATCTCGACACACTCCTTTCTGTCTCGTTCCCGATTAGTCTGACTTATTGCCAATTAACTCATCAACTCCTTCGTAATTTCGATTTTATTTTTATTTTTAATAAGTTAAGTTATGCACGATTATAGCGAAGTCAAGGCAATTCTATGTAATAGTTATTTAAAACTACTTTTAGTAATCTCTAACTTGCCTGTAGTGCTAATTCAAAATTGTACACTTGGGTGTTCTCATCGGTGGGCAAGGTGTCGATTGAGCGCAGCTAATCATCTAATTTCTGAAAGCAAATCACAAGATTTTTTGCAGCTTTTCATTCTGAAGCAGCTTGACAAAATGGATATAGATACTTATTTTTTGTAATAAATTGAGTATCGTAACATTTCTCTTTTCTACTTTTTAACTAACACCGGTTTGAATTTAGCGGGAGCTGGCCCCGCAACAGCCAATCACATTGCGACTTTTCATTTGTTGATTTATTTCAGAAGATTACATTTTTTATCATTTTTTTCAAGTCAGGCTTAATTCCATCAATCGCATTTGCGATCGCTTTGGAAGGCAGGTTCGAGAAACATATTTTTTTTATGAAGGAGGAAACACCATGGTAGCTTTGTTAGATAAACGCTATGCGAAACGTCACGGTTGCGATGGAGAAATAATTTGGTCTTATTTCAACAAAAAAGCTTACTCCAAGGCACGTGCGCTTAACTTCAGCCGAGACGGCAGCTATTTTGAGACGGATCGGGCTCTCGGTGTAGGGTTGACAGTTCTCATCCGTGTTCTGAATTGCATTGATCACAATGATCGATCCAAAGACTCTGAGGGCATTCGATGGAACGCCCTGGGCGAAGTCAAATCGTGCCGAGAACTAACCGGCGGGAAACAAGGTCACTATGGCATTGGTGTAAAATATCACCCGAATTGACACGCAAATTTCTTCGGTTCATGACTCTATTGGGGTTAAAGCTTTTTCGAAGGGGGTTGAAGCCAGCGCCCATTTGTTTGGCAAGGACACTGTTTATTGTTTTTAGTTAACATTCAACACGTTCATCGTATCACATTGATAAAACAGTTGTTTCAAAAAGGAGAATTTGAACCATGAAACTCAGACCATTACAGGATCGAATTTTAGTTCAACGGGTTAAAGAAGAGGAAAAAACAAAGGGTGGAATCATCATCCCGGATACGGCCAAGGAAAAACCAGTTGAAGGCAGAGTGATTGCTGCCGGAATTGGTAAACTCAGCGAAGAGGGAAAGAGAATAGCGCTTGAAGTCAAGAAAGGCGATCGGATTCTATTTGGCAAATATTCGGGTAATGAGATAAAAATAGAGGGTGAAGAATACCTTATTATGCGCGAGGATGACGTGCTTGGCATCATCGAATAAAAACTAAAATGGAGGTTAAGACAAGATGTCTAAACTAATAAAATATGACATGAAAGCCCGTGAAGCGATGCTGAACGGGGTAAGAACCCTTGCTGATGCAGTTGTTGTTACCTTGGGTCCCAAAGGAAGAAATGTCGTCCTCGACAAATCTTGGGGATCGCCGACGGTCACCAAAGACGGCGTCACGGTGGCCAAAGAAATCGAATTGGAAGACAAATTCGAAAACATGGGCGCCCAGATGGTAAAGGAAGTCGCCAGCAAAACAAGTGAGATGGCCGGTGATGGCACAACCACTGCTACTCTTTTGACCAGATCTATTTATCAAGAGGGGCAGAAGCTGGTGGCGGCCGGCCATAATCCAATGGCCATTAAACGGGGGATTGATGCCGCGGTTGGAGTCGTTGTGAAAGAACTTCAAAATTTGAGCAAACCCACCCAAGACCAGCGCGAAATTGCCCAGGTCGCCACCATTTCGGCGAACAACGATGAAACCATCGGCAAAATCATTGCCGAGGCCATGAACAAAGTTGGTAAAGAAGGGGTCATCACCGTTGAAGAAGCCAAAAGCATGGAAACAACACTTGAAGTTGTTGAAGGTATGCAGTTTGATCGAGGATACCTATCACCATATTTTGTGACCAATGCCGAAAAAATGATCGCCTCTTTGGAAGATGCTTACATTTTGATCAATGAGAAAAAGATCAGCAAAATGAAAGATCTTTTGCCCATCCTTGAACAAGTCGCCAAAATGGGCAAACCTTTATTGATCATTGCCGAAGATTTGGACGGTGAAGCATTGGCCACCTTGGTGGTCAATAAATTGAGAGGCACCCTGCAGGTCGCCGCGGTCAAGGCACCGGGTTTCGGCGACAGACGAAAAGCCATGCTGGAAGACATTGCCGTTTTAGCCGGCGGTCAGGTGGTCTCCGAGGATTTAGGGATCAAATTGGAAAATCTAACGGTTTCAGACCTCGGCAAGGCCAAACGGATCAACATCGATAAAGACAACACCACCATCGTCGACGGCGCCGGTTCACGCTCGGCCATCGAGGGCCGGGTGAAGCAGATTCGAGCCCAAATCGAAGAAACCACCTCCGACTACGATCGTGAAAAACTTCAGGAACGGTTGGCCAAACTGATCGGCGGGGTGGCGGTGATCAACGTGGGCGCAGCCACAGAGACAGAAATGAAGGAGAAAAAAGCCCGGGTCGAAAATGCCCTCAATGCTACCCGCGCGGCTGTAGAGGAAGGGATCGTGCCGGGCGGAGGTGTGGCGCTGGTTCGCTGTTTGGCCGCGCTGGAGAAAATGAAAATCAAAGCCGATCAAAAGCTGGGGGTGAAAGTCGTCATGCGCGCCATGGAGGAACCACTTCGTCAGATTGCCAACAATGCCGGTTCTGAAGGTTCTGTCGTCATCGATAAAGTCAAAAACGGCAAGGGAGCTTTTGGTTACAATGCCGAAACGGACACCTATGAAGATCTGATGAAGGCTGGTATAATGGATCCGACCAAAGTGGTCCGGCTCGCATTGCAAAATGCAGCAAGTGTGGCTTCATTAATGCTGACCACCCAGGCCATGGTTGCAGAAAAACCCGAAGAAAAAAAGGAGATGTATCCGGGAGCTCAAGGAATGGGCGGCGAAATGGGTGGAATGATGTAAACCTCCATAGAAAATCCCGTAAGGGGCGCAATCCCCAAACCGGTGAGGCCATTAAAATTAAGGCTTCAACTATTGTAAAATTTAAAGCTGGAAAGAAACTCAAAGGCGCTATTTAATAACAGATATAATAACAGGAGCGGCTATTGGATTCTAAAATCTAATAAGCCGCTTTTTTATTTTTAAGAGGTTTGAAAAATCCGAAAGGGAAGATTTTGGTTCGTAATATTTAATATAATCAAAAGGTTAGGCTGTTTCCGTTAAGGCAAGATATCTGCACTTTTATCTATTTCATTCTCCTCTATATGCCTTCGGGACCTTCCACAACTTATAGGGTTGTCCGTTTGGTTCGAAATTTAATAAAAAAGAATCAAAGTCAGACATATCACAGGTTTTTGAGGTGGATGATATTTTCAGGCGAGAAGATCGTATCGCAGATTAAGCATTAGCAAATTTTACGTATCGATTGTATTTTCATAAGTTGTTTAGGAGCCCACGCACCTATTTTATGCCATTCGGCAGGCGGGTTGGCCGACTGAAATGTTCGTGCCTGTCCGATAGGTCTGCGACGAATTATTCTATTCCCCCTCCGTGATTTCATTTCACTGGATTTTTAAGTCGACTCCGTGCTATGGATATGCAAAGAATCGCTTATGGGGCAAGGACCTTAAACTTGGCTCCCATTTCAATTTGTAGGATGCATTATTATGGCGGAGATCTTTGACGATTGGCCCGAAAAATATGATCTGTGGTTTGAAACGCCCATGGGGAGGATGATCAAGGGCTATGAGAGCAAACTTGTACTCCGGATGCTGACGCCGGACCCAGGAGAGGTGATTTTGGACGCGGGATGCGGGACGGGAATCTTTACAGCGGACATCCTTGAGACGGGTGCTCGGGTCGTGGCGCTTGAAATTGCCCTCACCATGCTTCGCCGTGCCCTGACTAAGTGCGGAGGTCAAACATTTCAATCCGTCATTGGCGACATGCGGAGGCTTCCCTTTGCCGACGCTTCATTCCACAAGGCGGTATCCATAACCGCCATTGAATTTATTCAAGATGCAAGGATTGCCGTTGAAGAGCTATTCCGCGTCACAAAACCTGGAGGATTTATCGTTATAGCAACCTTGAACTCCCTAAGCCCCTGGGCGCAACGAAGGAAGGATGCGGCCCAAAAAGGGCATCCACTCTTCAGGCATGCGATCTTCAGATCTCCTGACGAGATCAAAGGTCTGTCTCCTGTGGAAGGTATAGTTCAAACGGCCATACATTTCGAAAAAAATGATGATCTGGATATTGCCCCGAAAATCGAAAAGTCGGGAAGCGAGAGGGGCCTAAACACGGGAGCCTTCCTGGCAGTACGCTGGATAAAACCAGAATAGATCAATTTGAAATCTTGAGGTAAAGTCGTAGTTGGCTCAAGCCTAGTAGTATAACTCCTGCTGCGGACATGCCTCGGGAAGAACTCCTTTCAGGGGCCAAACTGGTGATTATTAATCTTCGTGGCAGCCAAAATGTAAAGCTCGGGTTCGTCAATGAACGTTTCTATTTTAAGCCCAAAGGGCTTGAGCAACGCACCGACTTCCGGCTCTTTCGGGAATTCATCAAGAGGAAAAGGAAGACTCTCTTTTAATGAAAGAATGAAAGCTTTTCCCAGGGGATGACTGATCACAATACGCCCTTCAGCTTTCATCATCCTGCTGAGATTAGAGAAAGCACCTGTCTTGTCAACGATGTTGGGATAACAGGCATTTATGAAAGCCACATCGATACTGCCTCCCGCCAAGTTGAGATCCCGAACATCCGCCATAATGGTTTTCACGTAAGGGTAGTTTTTTCTCAATTGTTCCAGCATACGTGCTGAAAGGTCGCAGGCATAAATGCAACCGGGCTTATATTTCTTGATAATGGGAATCAAAATTCCCGAGCCGGACCCCACATCAAGAACTATATCACCCCTGGTGATCTTACCATGCGCTACGATTTTCTCAAGACGTTCAGGTACGCCATCAGGCAAAGGCGGCTCAAAGACCTGATATAGTATATCAAACGAATTTCGCTGGAGCCTGTTAATCCTCTGAACTTCCTCTTCGCTGACAGTCTTAAAAGTTGTCATAAGGGGCATTTATGGTATGGTTTTAACATAAAATTTTTTGATTCCATTCCCCATATGGCCTGAATCCGCTTTTAACATGATCGAATTCCCTTGTGAGTTATTTTACATCTATTCGGATCGGAGCATAAATCATAGACATGGATCCTACAATTTCAAATAGCCGTCCGGGGATAGGCTGGTCGCCAACATCACGCTGTTGATATCCTGATGCTCCGTCCAGGTTTTAGCTATCCTATTTTGGGGATCAAGCCAAAATTTCTCGATTGCTTCACCCAAACGGGCAAAACGCCTAAGGTGTTTAATCTGCGAATAGATGGGGTGATTTTTATCGAACACATCCGGTTTTTCCTCAATCAATCCCTCGATCCTTTCAACCGCGTGTAATCCTATGGCCATTCCTAATTCCCGGAATGCCAGCCTGGATTCAGCAGGAAAACTTAAAAAACGATCTAACATGTAAGTATCCAAACTCGCCAGCGAAGATTCCAACAAATTCGTCAATATACCGCTATCGGTAAATCGATCTTGAACTATTAATTGCAAAATTGTGTATGCATGGCACAGGAGACCGCCGAGACCGAGGGGATCATTCGTAGCCCAATTTTTTCCTTTGCAAAGCAACTCAATATCGGAGATCTCTGAATCCAGGCCCGGCCCGGATGCATTAAAAAGCTCAACCGCTGTCGCCTTAATCTGATTGTAAGTGATTAGACCATCCGGTGGATCATGATGTCCCATGGAGGGTACCAAAGGATAGGAAAGATCAATACTCATCTTCCAGTACATCCCTTTCGATCCGGACTTTAAAACATGGACAAAGCCGGTATGGGCGGCTTTAGCAAGCTCTATGGCCCAGAGGTTGAATATTGGGTTTCCAGTGGACCGGCTCACTCTGTTGAGAGCATGCATCCATTTGGTCAAATAATGATAGTATTGCCCGTCTCGATCCCATTCCAGATGTTCGTCGTAGGGGTCATCAGGCTTACGTTCGTCCATTTGCTTACCGATTCGTAATCCACCGATTGTAGGATGCTTTCTGCCTTCTTCCTCGGTGTGGCCGCTGATCCAGCCGGTTCGAGGGTCGCCATCACGATGTCGCCCAAGTATGTGATGAACCTGATCCACCAAGCGCAGGGCTAAATTCTGCCAGCTTTCATCCCCTGTCCGCTGATAAAGCTCAAGAAAGTTGCATACTGCAAAAGCATCCGTCCAGAGATATCGCCGTGGGGGCTTTTCAAGTGTTGAAAGGCCGGTTGAATCCGAAAATTCAGTCATGATCTCCTTAACAATAGAAATGTTTGCCTGTTGTTTCATATCAAATTAAATACTCTTAAACTTAACTTAAATGAAGCTCCCCGCAGCCCCGATGGGCGGGATCTCCGCAAAGCTACGACCCCGTTTATCGGGATTTCCGTTTCACTCCAACAAGCTGCGGGGTATCAAAGTGGAATTGCGCCGTAGCCTTTGCAACTTTTACATGATATAGCGGAATTAACCCGCCTTCGCTCTGATGAGCTTTGGCGCGGTTCACCTTGCCTTTCATACCTGCACCAATCTGTAGGGTATATCGGCGAAGGCGAATCAACGCAAGATAAATAAAAAGCCAACATTCAATTAGTCAGACATATCACAGGTTTTGAGGTTGGTTGATATCCTGCGGGTTTGGAAGGCTATCTGGAGCGATCAGTTACTTTGTTGAATTTTGTTTTATAAATAAGAAGTTTTAAAACTTAGCGGCGGCAATCGTCATCTTTGACTCGGAATCTGCAGCAGGCTCTGCCTTTCTGGGACTTAATTTCTATACGCGTCCCCCCTTTTTGCATAATCCGCACTCTAAAAGGGAATTCCTAATTTATCCCCTCGGCATTGCCAGGAATATGATTTGTTGGTTTCAGGCAAAGAAAAAATCAACCAATAATCCAATGGACGTACCTGAGATTCACCATTTACTGGACAATTTGAATCTATCGGAGGAAGAATATAATAGGAATGGAGGTGCTAACTCGTTTAGACATCCTTGGAGGGGTAAGACATGGCGGGCGAATTTAATGCCGCTTGTACCTTGTCTAAAATGCGCAGGGTGCGCTGTTAGAATCTCTGAAGGTCAGGAGAATGATTGTTACAGATTCAGCTCCTGCGGCTATGAGTTTCTCATTGATTGGTCGTATAACGGCCCTCTCCAGAAGCCTTGATGGTCCATCTCCGAGGAAGAGGCTGCGGAGAGGAGAAAAATGACAGCTCAGAGGTTTGGAATAATGTCGGTTAATAAGGCCGATAGTTTCACTAGAACCACAGCAGCGGTTGAACAACCACCAACGCCATGGGGAAGATTCTGGTGATGTTACTAAAAGCTTGTCTATCTCTCTGATTTAATATAAATATATAAAGTATGTCGAATTTGTAATTTTTTTCAAGAAGTTGGATATCGGTAAATTGTCGATTTTGTATGACTCCCGAACTGTCAGAAGGATAATGAAAGCATTGATACCCAAATTGGTTTTTACACGATTTTTGAAGGTGATGGGGTTTAAAACATTCAGGATGTTCGTTTTGGTTGTCGAACTTTCGGCGTTATTTCTTTTTTGTGAGGGAGTTGCCCATGCCGAGGCCATATATTCATTTACAAAGACCCTGGGTGGCACAAATGGCGATTCGGGCTGGTCTGTTGCCGTGGACAGCAGTGGAAACGTTTACATCACCGGGTCTTTTCGCAGCATCAACGCGGACTTTGATCCCGGGCCTGGCACGGACAACCATTCATCAATATTAACTGGTTCGTGGATCAGACCGTAACGGTTACCAGCTTGGTCAGCAGCAGCCAGACCTACAGTATAATATTGGGTGTGGCAAGCTCAGCAGATGTTGACTATGATGGCCTAAACCCAGTGGACGTAACAGTGAACAATGTAGTCGCCGGTGTGTCTGGAGGAGGTAGCGGCGGATGCTTCATAGCCACTGCAGCTTATGGCTCATCAATGGCTCCGAATGTCCGTATATTGCGAGAATTCCGTGATCGCTTTCTTATTGAAAGTAGAATGGGGAAATCCTTCGTTAATTTATATTACCTAAATTCTGCAATTGTTGCATTTGCCGGAGATGCAAGGCATCGAGCGTGTAGCTGTAGTGTGCTACCGCAAACGCTCGATAACGCAGTAGATCCGGTGAATGCGGCAATCCCGCAGGGTAACTAATCTAGAAAAAAAACAAAATATATGACGTCTGCATTTTGGTGAAAGTTCAATTTTGTCAAATAGAGTGTAACATTTTGTAATCATAAAACAATAACATGCTTTCGAGATTAGTTATGCAGATTTTAGGTATTACAAATACTCACCACCAATGGCTAACTTTATCATCAAGCATGACAACTTGAGGATGATTGTTCGTATGACCTTATTTCCTCTTGTGGGGATTAGCTGGATTTCTTTGAAACTCGGCATTACACAAACAATAGCATTAACGCTTCTATTTGGGGTTGGCATTGTCGTTCTCGCAATATTCATAAGGAAATTAAGCGGTTAGCCCAATATTAAGTTAATCCGATATCCAATACATTTTATAATTCATTTGCCATTCTCTAATATTTCAATTTAAATACGGAATTTGAAAATTCAGAGAATTTAAGATTATGCCTTAAAACCTTCAATCCTAGACCTGAAGTATCTGCAATAACTCTTTATCCACAACAAATCAAATCAAGTTGTGATATCCATTTTTG
>CAZDAB010000041.1:0-12484 GCA_964502855.1 uncultured Desulfobacteraceae bacterium
AAATACCTTTTCATCCGGCACGGGTTTTGATGCAGGATTTTACCGGTGTTCCCGCAGTGGTGGATCTTGCGGCCATGCGAGATGCCGTAAAAGATCTGGGCGGCGATCCCATGAATATCAATCCGCTG
Organism: uncultured Desulfobacteraceae bacterium; assembly: GCA_964502855.1. Classification (GTDB taxonomy): domain Bacteria; phylum Desulfobacterota; class Desulfobacteria; order Desulfobacterales; family UBA11574; genus S5133MH16. The sequence goes on from CAZDAB010000041.1 coordinate 129, forward strand.
GTACCGGTCGATTTGATCATCGACCATTCCGTCCAGGTTGATTATTTTGGCACCCGGGACGCGTTACAAAAGAATGTGGCCAAGGAATATGAACGGAATCGGGAAAGATACGCACTCTTGAAATGGGCCCAGAAGAGTTTTAATAATTTTCGGGTGGTTCCTCCGAATTCCGGAATTTGCCACCAGGTAAATCTTGAATATCTGGGCCAGGTGGTGATGGTCGAAACGATCAACGGCAAAGCCATGGCCTATCCGGACTCTCTGGTGGGCACCGACTCACATACAACCATGATTGACGGCATCGGCGTAATGGGCTGGGGTGTTGGCGGCATTGAGGCAGAGGCCGTCATGCTCGGACAGCCGTATTATATGACGATTCCTCAAGTGATCGGTGTAAAAATGGTCGGCGAGTTGAAAGAAGGAATCACGGCAACCGATCTTGTGCTGGTGGTGACCGAGTTGCTCAGGAAACACAATGTTGTGGAAAAATTCGTCGAATATTTCGGACCCGGAATGAAGAAACTGTCGGTCCCCGATCGGGCCACCATCGCCAACATGACGCCGGAATACGGTGCCACCGTGGGGTTTTTTCCGGTGGACGAAAAGACCATAGAATACCTTCACCTGACCCATCGGAAAAAACAGGCCGATCTGGTTGATATCTATACCCGGGCCGTGGGTTTATTTTATACCGGGCAGGAAGAACCGGATTACACTGAAGTTCTCGAACTCGACCTTTCCTCGATACAACCCTCAGTTGCGGGTCCGGCCCGACCCCAGGACAGGATCGAGCTAAAGGATCTTAAAGGTAACTTTGCCAAGGTACTGGAGGGTAACTATGATCGAAACGCGGATCTGGCCTGCATCTCCACATTCCACGACGAATCCGGTTGCCTGACGGTCAGGACACCCTTTTGCAAGATAACTGACGCCGGGAGGTATCCGGTGAATCTTGATGGAAAATCGGCCACAATCGGCCACGGGAGCATTGTGGTCGCCGCCATAACTTCATGCACAAACACTTCAAACCCTTTTGTCCTGATAGGAGCGGGACTGTTGGCCCAAAAAGCTGTGACCAAAGGATTAAAAGTCCCTCCGCATGTCAAGACTTCTCTGGCGCCGGGCTCCAAAGTGGTCATTCGGTATCTTAAAGACGCCGGCTTGATGCCTTATCTCGAGGCCCTGGGTTTTCATCTGGCAGCCTTCGGGTGCACCACCTGTATCGGAAACAGCGGTCCCTTGCATCCGGAAATTGAGAGAGCGATTTCTGAAAATGACCTGACCGTAGCCTCGGTGCTGTCAGGAAACCGCAATTTCGAGGCCAGAATCCATCAGAGTATCCGGGCAAATTTTTTAGCATCACCGTTGCTGGTGGTTGCACTGGCGCTGGCCGGAAGTGTGAATATCGATTTGACCGTGGAACCGCTTGGGACAGATTCCGGCGGTCAACCCGTCTATCTTTCGGATATCTGGCCAACCAACGCGGAAATCCAAAGCCTGGTTCACAGGCATGTTCATAAAGAGTTTTTTGAAAGTGAGTACGCCAAAATTTTTGACGGGGACGAATTCTGGCAAGCCCTGGAAGTTACAGAAAGCACCACCTTTGACTGGGATGAACAGTCCACCTATATTAAAAAGCCGCCGTATTTTGAAAATTTCACCCTCGATCAGGCCAGGACATCGGATATAGAAAAAGCCGGTGTGCTTTTAGTATTGGGAGATTCGGTGACCACGGACCATATTTCTCCGGCCGGAGCCATACCCGAAGATTATCCGGCCGGCCGCTACCTGATGGCAAATCACGTGCTTCCCGCAGAGTTTAATTCCTATGGCTCTCGCAGAGGAAATCACGAAGTGATGATTCGGGGAACGTTCGGAAATATTCGCATCAAAAACAAGCTGGTTGCGCCTAAGGAAGGCAGTTTTACCGTAAAATTTCCCGCTAAAAAAGAGATGTTTGTCCATGACGCCGCCCTGGAATATATGGCTGAATCCAGGCCCCTGATTGTCTTGGGAGGCAAAGAATACGGGACCGGGTCTTCCAGAGACTGGGCCGCAAAAGGAACGATCCTTTTGGGAATAAAAGCGGTGATTGCCCAATCTTTTGAGCGGATTCACCGGAGCAATCTGGTTGGCATGGGCGTACTGCCGTTGGTGTTCAAAGAGAATGAAAATTTGGAAAGCCTTGGGTTAACGGGTTCTGAAACGTTTTATATCAGCGGAATCCAAGATATAAGCCCACGAAAAGTATTACCGGTCACCGCCGTAGCACAAGACGGAAAAACCATGGATTTTGAAGTGATTTCACGGCTGGATACGGATGTGGATGTGGAGTACTTTGAAAACGGCGGCATTCTGCAATATGTGCTCCGGAAGGTTCTTCAGAATAATTAACCCGTAAACACCACTGGCAGAATTCTGGAATCCATGTAAAACCGAAAAGCGTGGCATTGAAACGACAATCCACGCTTTTTTTGGTTTTTCCCCGGATCAGATAGGGTAACACTTACGTTCAAAATACGCTGAAGTTGTTTTATCAAAAACAGCTTCAGCTTCATGGATATACTTTGCTCCCTGCCATGGCCCGCATGCAAGAACAACCGTTTCCCCGAGGGTGAACTTCCTTTTACAGGCAGGGCATCCTTCTGAATTTAAACGGTTGAGTTTTTCAAGATCTATCATTATTTTTTGTCTTGCAGGTTTCATAACAGACCCATTTACAATATTTTTCAAAAAAGTTTATCGTAAGTTTGATGGTCTCGTAAAATGGCAAAAAGCCTTTTTACAAATTCACCAAAATTATTCAGGAAATTTTATGGTAATTTTTTTACCGCCGTCCTTTGTTTTCATTTTTATTTTGAGATCAATACTGCTATCCCGGATACCCAATGCCAACAGAGTTTTTCCTTTATCCCCCTCGATGTGAGTAATTCCGGCCACCGCCTCGATAATCTTTTCAGCGACTTCGGAGCCCGGAGATGGAAGGTTTTTTTTACGGTATTCAGCGGTTACCGATACATTTCCATTATCTGATCTTGTGATGGAAATTTTTTCGGCGTTGTTATTGATACCGTGCAAAGCAGCCAATGCCAGCCATTTTAACGCGGCTTCTTCCTTATCCGTGTCATTTATGACGTCGGACATTTCTTTGAGCGGATCTGTGGTTGCAAAGCAATCACACAGTTCCTGAACTTTCAAATGTAAACTCCCTTTATCTTTCATGGTGTTACCTCCTTTCAAAAAAAACCGATCAATCGATAGCCGATGGCTTGCACAGATGGCCTTCTTCCATGGACACGCGGCCACATCCCTCACATACATATTTCATGGCTGCCAGTTTATCACTGCACATATGGGTGGTATCGATGTTAAAAATCCCGCAAAAACTACAATTGGACTTGTCTCCGCAGGGATTGCACAAATGTCCCGGTTCGTTTGCGACTGCTCCGCAATTATTACAAGTATATGACATGGTTTTTCTCCTTTTCTATGCTATAGTTAGTGGTCGTCATCCGATTCGTTTTCTATGTTTACCCTGAGCCGGAATATCTGCATTTCGATGTTCAGGGATACTTAATGTAAACGTAAATTTTATATGAAATTACATAAGCATAAAACGATCACGATGAAATTAAAAATAATTTAATGCCACAAAGTGGCATTATCAATCTTTTTATGAAAAATAAAAAAACTCACCTATTGACGTTTTTGCTTAATTCTAGATCCAAGCGCACCGTTCGTTTTCCATGGCAAGGTGGCGAGGATTTCGACACTTTAATACTGAATATCGACCTGTCAAAACAATGTATATAAAAAGTGAGATTGTTTTTGGGACATGGGAAATTTAAAGAGATGGAAGAGGGGAAAGGATCGTGCTCTCAGAAAGTCATTCTTCCAAGGATAATATATAAATGTCAATTTTAGAAATTATCATAAATTCGGAAAGTTTCATTTTTCGGAAATTCAAGACTCAAATGTGCTAACCTGACACTTGAAATCGCGGGTTGTTTGAATTTGAATGTTCTTCCACCAGCGAGCACGCGGCCTACCGGGGTTATGAAATTTTCATTTATCTTTTTTTTGGGACGATGGATTTCCGGCCTTTTGTAATTCTTTTTCAATCATTTCTGAAAAACCTTGCAGGCTGCGCTTTCGAAGGAGCCGGCCGTTGATAAAAACAGACGGCACACCCCTGACCCCGGCCTTGCTTCCATCCCGAATGTCGGCACGCACCTTGTCGGCAATGGCCGGGTCTTTCCGGTCTTTTTCAAACTGAGCCATGTCAAGTTTCAACCGGCCGGCAATTTCGCGGATCTTCTCATCGCTGAGGTTCCTGTAGTGTGCGTATAACAGGTCGTGAAAGGGCCAGAACTTGCCCTGCCTTTCTGCTGCCAGGGCGGCTTTGGCTGCCGGGTCGGAATACTTGTGGGATCGGATCGGAAAGTTTTTATAAACGATCTTTACTTGTTTAGGGTAATTTTCGATCACCTGATCGAGGAGAGACGTGAGTCTCGAACAATACGGTCACTGGAATTCACTGAAAACCGCAATAACCACCGGTGCATTCTCGGAACCCTTATAGGGGGAACCGGAAGTATCGATCTTTTGAACAAAATCCAGTTGGACGACCTGAATGGTTTTGTCCTTGCGACTGCTCAATAAAAGAACATCCGAACCTTGGAGCAGCTGCAGCCTGTCATAGACTTTGCCCACGTCGATTTTTTCGGTCAAACGACCGTCGGCAGCGTAAATCAACAACTCCCCTTTTGGGTTGAGCACATAAAATTCGTTGCGATTGGCCGAAAAAGCCATATCAACCGGCTGATCTTCAAGCTTGTATGTTTTCAGAACATTGTATTCCACTTCTGCATGAACCGGTGCCAGGATGCCGAGGCATATCAGCAGAATCGGTATTATCGATTTGACTTCGAACTTCATATTAAACCTCCGATTCCATTTGTTTGGATTGCGTTTGAATGGTGATGGGCAAAAATATCAATAACAAAGAATGACATTTAAACCAAAAAAGCGCAAGTTTATTTATGGGATGATTCTGAGATATAGTTCTGATTTATATGTTACTATCATTACAGCAAAAATGTGTAAATATTTTCATAAAATTAAGTTAAAATATTTTAAATTATTGGATTTGATCTTCTTGCATTTTAAATAACTATCTAAATTAACTAAAATAAATCTATATAATATTATTTTGGCCTGACTTTTGCAGATAATTGATAAAAACTTAAAAAAAGGAGCAAGTAAAAAATGATAAATCTTATATTAATATCGTCATTAACTCTTGTTTTATGCGCGTGGATTAATCTTTATACAAAGAGTAAAAAGGAAATAAAGATAACGCAGAAACAGACCAAAGAAATTATTTTAAAAAGGCTGGAGAGTATTTAAAATGAGCAAAAGCTTCCTAAGAGAAATTAGAGAATCTCTCATGATAAGCAAAGCCGAGCTTGCCAGAAAGGCCAATATATCACCAAATACTCTTGCACGGATAGAACAGGGCAGGGCATGCAGAGTGGAAACCAAGCGGAAGATTATTTTGGCTTTAGGTTTGGAAAATTCAGAAAAAAACAAGGTGGTTGGTGAAGATATTGAGGTATTAATCAAAGATAGGCCGAACAGGCGTTCGGGTATGGATCGGCGTAAATTCTTATATGACATTCATATTCCTGACAATAGATCCGGCGAGGAACGGAGAAACGGACCGATTCCTGAATAAAAAATGAATGGTTAGATGTTCGCCTTAACTTTAACAAAAGGAAGACCGCCATAGATACAGGCTTTCACAACGCTATATTGGAATGGCTGATACAAAGATAGAAAACATGAAAGAAAACCGACGACAGAGAACTCCGGAACCAAAATACTTAAATATTGTGCTGCCGGAAGAGTTAATCAAAAGAGTCAATACCCTTTGTGCTGAAAAAGAAATGAGTGTCCAGGATTTTGTGACGGATGCCATCATAGAAAAATTACAACTTGCTTACAAAGAAAGGAGAAAAAAACCCCGATTGTAGACGGTATTTAAACTACTTCGCTCATTCCTCACTTGGAACTCTTTTAAGTCCAAATCCCACCCAGGTGAAAGAACCTTCTTCTTTAAGAGCTGCGGCCCAAGCATGCACCTCTACCCTCTCCACAACGCTAAAACCCCTTTGGGAGAGTTCCTTTTCTATATCCGCCGCCTGAACGTCGTAGAAACCGGAGACCACGAGCAAATCTCCTTTTAGGGGTAAAAGACGACGGTAGTGGTCAAACAATTCCATATGAGTGACGGCATGGAGGTTGGCAAGAATTAAGTTGAAGCTTCCCGAAACCGCATCCACGGATCCGCGAAAAAGGTGGAACCTATTTTCCATCCGGTTTAAGGCCACATTTTGCATAGAAGCTTTTATTGCACCGGCACAAATGTCGCATCCCAGTGCGGTGGTGCCCTCTTTCAAAGCCGCTGCAAGCCCGAGAATTCCCGACCCGCAGCCGATATCCAGGATTCGGGCTTCTCTTTTGATCTCTAATCGATGGAGAATGGTAAGTGCTGCTTTTGTTGAGGGGTGAGCGGGGGGAAAGGAACGGGATTTCAAAACCAGACAGTCTTCCCCCATTTTGGGTTTTCTGATGCTGAAGGGGGAGCGGATTACTAAATTCCCTATGCGATAAAACATTTGTTAGTATGGGTTTTCTTGTTTAACCATTAATTGGGTGTCAGCTTTAGCTCAGAAACGAAATAGATTGTAGTTTTGTTAACCATTATAAAAAAAATGACAACTTCTAAAGCTGAAAAATGTAAAAGCATGCATATCAGGTTACAAAGCAATTGTAAAGGCTGAACCTGCAAACAAGAAGGGTGTGGACAAAGTTCATTTGCAGAAACTTCAAAAGGGCATTAATAGGATATTTCTATAACCTAAAATCTGCACAAACTTTTTTTAAATACCCATGGATTTAACCACTTCATCAATCTGTTCGCTTGTTATATACCCTTTTTCCCATAAAATCTGGCCGATGAGACGATGTTCAGTACCTTCCAAATTTTCGAGGATCTGAATCTTCATTGCCTCAAACATATGTTCGGGTTCAACGAATCCCTTTTCCATGGCTACGGTTCCAAAGCGTTTGTCAAGTTTTTCTACAGGCATTTTTTATCTCCTTTATTCAGTCCGGCTTAAAGGGCCAATTAAAATCAGCAAAATTGGAGATGGCACCATATCAAAATTGAAAATCAATAACAATTTGAACGATCCGGTTTAATTTGATATATATTGAACGATTTTTTACTCGATCCGCGCCGATCTCTTGCGCATCAAGGATCCGTGGAAATTCTCGACATCTCCATCCCGATGTCTTTTCGGGACGGTTTTCGCGAACCCTTATGTATCAAGACCTCATCACATCTCTTCGAAAAAAATCGCTCAACTTACACTAATTTAGCTTTTGAATTTCAATTGCCCCATTCATTAATTGCTCGGCAAAGGCCCTATCCGCAGGTGCAAAATCAAATTGGTCAAGCTCATGCTTAAATATCCATCTGATCTCTTCATGGTCAAGCAATTTGAAATCACCTTTTTCCCAGGAGGCTCTGAAGGCCATCAATTCTATTGTACCAAAATCATAAGTATGGATGTTTGAACCGAGATATTCTCCAACACTCACATCGATATCAAACTCTTCCTTTAGTTCTCTTTTTAAACACTCCTTTGGTGTTTCATTGGGTTCAACTTTGCCGCCGGGGAATTCCCACAGATTTGGCAATCGTGCAGTTGGTTTTCTTTTGGCGATAAGTAGCATCCCGTCATTAACGAATATTGCTGCAGTTACTTTGATAATTGTTTTTTCCATTTTTTTTATTGTTCATTTGAGATGAGCCTTATTATCCGTATTCCTTGCAGAATCCTATATCAACCCTGCCTGCCGTCCCCATGCTGCAAGGTTTTTAAAAGGCCCGTCAAAACCCTGCTCTTCATCGAACTCGCCGGTATCCGGGTCAATGGCGACAAACCATACGCCGGCAGCTTTGGCGGCCCATAAATCCCCTTTGCCGTCGCCGATAAACAGACAGGTTTTGGGATTGAACTCAAATTCATCCAGCAGATGTTTTAAAGATTCGGTTTTGGGCCAATTCCCTCCACCGCGGATGATGTCCAGAAGAAGTTCAAGCTTTTGTACGGCCAGAATATGGTGTAACTCATTCAGCGGCGTGTTGGACAATGCCACCCGGGTAATGTCGAGTCTGGCAAGCGCTTTTAGGATAGACTTGCAGCCCTTGACCAAGGGGGCCGTGCCCATGGAGTGCTTTGTCAGTGTTTTCAATTTTTCCCAGCGCAGCTCGAACTCTTTTTCCGCAAAGGGCCTTTGTATGAGTTGATCCTGAACCCTGCGTATTTTCTCGCCCCGGTCGATCCCGGTCAGGGTTAAATAAAACGCAGCGATCTGCTGTTGCGTCAGCAAATCGTCGCTGAAGGCCTGCCCCATGGCATGGGCATTGGCCAGATTAGAATCTATCAACACCCCGTTGACATCAAAAATACAGATCCCGACTTTTGATAACTGAAACATAAAATCCAAAGGTAATCTAAAAATTTAACCGCAAATGGACACGGATGAACACAGATTATTCAATAGGCCACAGACCTAAACAAACCATTATTTTTTTATGTCCCAACAAAAAATTGGGACCGACCAAATGATGTCATCGCGAGACGCCCTGCTACTCAAGGTGTTGTGAATCCGTTCGCCGCTGGCAGCATGATGCGGGCGTCGGCCACGACGCACCGTTCCGCCGAGCACATGAGCGGGTTCAGATCGATCGACTCGATCATTTCCGCCGTCGCCATGACGAATTCCGAAAAACAGATCAGGGTGCGGGTCAGTTCGTCGCGATTGACGACCACGCCGCCCCGGTATCCGGATAGCAGGCGGCCGCCCTTGAGGCTCTTGATCATGGACGCCACATCCTCTGGGCTCACGGGCGCCATGCGCAGACTGATATCCTGGTATATCTCCACGCCGGTACCGCCCATACCCAGCATCACCACAGGCCCGAATTGACTGTCGATTTTACCCCCGATGATCAGTTCCAGACCGGAGACCATCTCCTCAACCAGCATCGCCTCGAAGCCGTCCAGGCGGCCGAACCTTTCAAATACGGCACCCAGTTCTTCCGTGGTGGTGATACCTGTTTTCACGCCGCCGTGATCCGACTTGTGGAGGATGCGGGAGGAAACCACCTTGGCCGCCAGGGGAAACCCGAGGCTTTCGGCGGCGGATTGGATCCGGTCGGAGTCGGTGACTAAAGTAAAACGCGGCACGGTCAGTCCTGCCGCGGCCAGCAGCCCTTTGGCATCGGGTTCGCTGACCCATCCCTGCGTGCGGGATGCATCCAGGACGGTCTTGATTTGGGTTTTCAGCATGGCCGGCTCCTTCGCAGGGCTTTGACCATCAACACCGCCCCTTGAATGGACGGGGACACCGGAACCCCGTTGAATTCGAACCCCTCGATGAGCATCCGGTATCGATCCACATGGGGGACATAGGCCACCAGGGGTTTGTTGTGGTGCTTGCAGACCTGGCTCAGGCGGGCGCCAAGATCGGAGGTGATCTCCGGCGAGTAAGGGAGTAGCAGCAGAATAATACAGTCGAGCTCCGGAGACCGGACCATGTGTTGGGTGGCGGCTTGAAAGTCTCCGTCGGTGGCGCTGCCGGTGAGATCGATGGGATTGCCCAGGGATGCAATGGGCTGCACGCTGGGAATCAAGTCGGCGCGAATCTCGGACTGTTGTCGTGGATCGATGACGGGAATGGATAAGCCGTGCCGGTTGCAGATATCCGCGGCCAGGGATCCGTGACCACCGCTGCTGCTGATAATGCCCACCCGACCGTCTATAGAGTCCTGATAGCAACTCAAAACCTCGCAAAAAGAGATCATTTCGAGCTCATTGGCGGCTTCCACGATGCCGTGCTGGGTCAGCACGGCCGAGAAGACCTTGTAATCTCCGGCCATGGAGGCGGTGTGACTGGAGACGGCCCGGTTACCTTCCCGGGTTTTGCCGGCTTTCAAAACGATCACCGGTTTGGCGCACCGGCGGGCGGCCCATACAAATTCCCGCCCCTCTCCGTGGGCAAACCCCTCGATGTAAAATGCGATTACCCCGGTGTCCGGATCCTTGGCCAGATACCTGAGGAGGTCCAGCTCCCGGATAAGTGCTTTGTTGCCGATGCTGACCCCCAGGGAAAGGCCGACTCCCTGTTCGGCAAATTTGGTCATCAGATCGACCAGCACCCCGCCGCTCTGGCTGACCAGGGCCACCTTGCCGACCTCAGGCCGGACCATCCGTTCACTGGGAATAAAAAAGGTGTCCATAGAACCGGGAACATAGAAGCCCAGACAATTGGGCCCGATAAAGGGAAAACCGTGCTGCCGTGCCAGTTCGGCCAGTTGCTGTTGTAAATCCAGGCGTCCGACCTCGGCAAACCCCCCGGAAATGATCGTGGCTCCGCCGGCCCCGGAATCAATACAGGCCCGGAGCGTATCTAATGTATATTGGGCCCGCACAATAATAATCGCCAGATCGATGGTATGGGGAATCGCCTGGATGCCGGTATACACTTTTTGTCCGAACAGGTCGCCGCCACTCGGGTTGACCGGAAAGACATCCACGGGGTAACGCAGATGGATTTTGTTAAAAATAACGTTGGCCGGATGACGGTCACGTTTCAGAGACACTCCGATAACCGCCACGGTCCGGGGATGAAACAGGCGCCTAAAATCCCAGACTGCGGGCCGGGATTCCAGGGACGAGGCATTTGAAGATGGACAGGTTTTTTTCAACATTTTTCTCCGGAGCCCATACGCTAATTTTGGGGATGCGCTTGACGATAGGGTTGATTCAGGCATATAAAAACCTCTGCTCTGAAGGCGAGAAAAGGGGTTTCTTGTATCATCATATTTGCTCTTTCCTTCCTCATGATTTCATGAAAAATTCGAACATTTTAACCCAGCTTACCCACATAAATTTATTTGTCAAGAATATTCAAGAAAAACAGCACAGTGTGTAAAATCAAATCTTGACAAAAACCGCCGGAACAGGGAATATATAGATTGATGAGCAATATAAATATCGAATATCCAATAGTGGATGTCGAATTTAGAAGGATGGAACCCCTTTACAAAGGTATCACCCTTTCTTTTTATAGGAAAAAAGGAGCAACTCGCCATGGCACTTACAAAAGCTCGGATTGTAGAATCAATCCACGATCAGATCGGTTTTACCCGGAACAAATCCTCGGAAATTGTAGAAATTGTTTTAGAGATCATCAAAAACACACTGGCATCCGATGAGGATGTTTTGATATCCGGATTTGGAAAATTTTGTGTAAAGCAAAAGAAGGAACGAAGAGGCAGGAATCCGGCTACGGGTGAGGATTTAATGCTGGCACCCAGGAAGGTCGTTACATTTCATTGTTCCGGTAAATTGAGGAATAGAATTAACTCCGGTTAGTTCGCTTGATTCCGTTTTCCGTAACAATCTCGCCTGCCGGCCAAACCCGCCCGGCATACGCCTTAGTCGCGTTTGATGACGGACGGGCCGCCTGCCAATGCAATGCATAGGCGGGAAGGGAAGGCGGTGTCATCGGCTCGTCCGCCTCGGGCGGGCTTTCCTGAAAAGTAAACAACACAGCAAAAAAGATGCTTTCATTGGATAGCACCAACGGTTAGATCTTATGATGGCTACTCCAATCAACGCAAAGCCTCTGTCCAAGCCGTGTAACGTATAATTTGATGTGTTGTTTATGCAACGATAGGGTCCATTTGAAGGAAGGAATGTTATGGCGAAAAAGACGATCGGCTTTGTTGGACCGGATGGCAGGACCTGTATATGCGCCTATACCGTATCAACTGTTGAAAATGAGAAGTTTATCGGCGCTATAATCAAGGGCATGACGGGTATGGGCCCGGTACTGGACGCTGTCAGGGGGAAAAAAGATTGGACCGTGAAAATTTTTCCCGTTGCAGGAAACTCAGTTGTTGATTATAAATCCGCCATCATAACCGCGCTTGAAAACCAAGAAATAGACTGTGTTGTGATTATGCCTGAAGATCTGATTTATGAAGGCATTGTGAATGAACTCATGGAGGCGGGTTATGGGGACCGGATCATCGGCCTGACAAGGGAAGCGGCGTTCATTGAAGGGGATAAGGTTAGGGCAAAGATTTGGATGAGGAGAGCCGGGGTGCCGGTTGCCCCTTTCAAGGTGGCTGATGCGAAAAACCTGCAGCAAGTTAAGCGCATTGTTACTCAGTTCATGCGCAACCATGGCGGTGCGGTTTTCAAGTATCCTTA
>CAZDAB010000042.1:0-12332 GCA_964502855.1 uncultured Desulfobacteraceae bacterium
GGTTGTAGCTTAATTTAAAACCGGAATCCTCCAGTTCACGCTGAACCAAGACATAGGAAATACCTATTTCGTAAATGCGAATATCTCTAAGTTTGGATATTGTAATGGTTACCTCCGGTTCAAATCCAAATCTATTTTCTTTCAATACTATGCTTTGGATAATTTCAGTTCTGAACATCTTATAGCAGGTTTCCATATCCGTAAGATTCAAATTGGCAAACATGTTGGAGAGAAAAGTGAGGAACTTGTTTCCAATGGTGTGCCAGAAAAAAGTATTCTGTGCGGTTTACCTCCCATGAACCTGGAGCCATAAACCACATCCGCATGGCCGTCCAGTATGGGCTTAAGAAGCAAATTATACTCATTCGGATCGTATTCCAAATCCGCATCCTGAATTATCAGATATTCGCCGGTCGCATTTTGAATGCCAGTTCGCAGGGCTGCCCCTTTGCCCATATTTGTATTATGTTCAAAATATTTAAGTTCTAAATCGGGGTGATAGTCTATATATTTTTTAGAGACTGCCCGGTATCATCTGTGGAACAATCATTAACAACTATTATCTCTTTATGAATTTCGTTAAGAAGAGTTACATTTTTAATCTTATCGAGAATTAAATGGATGGTTTTGCTTTCATTGTAGGCGGGAACGATAATTGACAGTTTATTTGGCGTTAATTTTGAATTTACCATTCCTTTTCTCCAACTTCTAAAATCATAACTGGTCAGCCACTAAGGCTCTAAGGCACCAACAAAAGCTCAGAGATATGAATTATAAACCCTGGACCGGAGTGGTAAACGCGCCTTGGTTCTCTTCCCAATGGTAACGGGATGTTTATTAATAACGACACTAAAAAAATCATATTATAATCTTAGTGTCTTGATGTCTTCGAGGCTGCCTTTTACGTTTGTTTTTCCCCATAAACTGAACGGATCGTTTTTATACATAATATGGAAAAATTTGCTTAATTTCTCCATGTCATTTTTATCGACTTCCCAACCCAAAATATATTGAATGGATGGATATTCAGACCAATCGACAGTCTCTGCTTTATATCCAATTTGATCCGGATAAGGGAATCGAGGAATAGTATCTTTAAAGTGAATGGGAAAATATTCAAAGTCAGTTTCATAGTTTCCAATATCAACACAGCCTTTTATGATGCCATAATATGAAGCCGCATGCATTAAGACATCGACTCGATGCCAACCATCCTTGGAATTTCTTTTTTTATACGTCATTACATAAGCACCCTTGGGTAATCCTGCGTTCAATCCGCTTAGAAAGTTTTTTACCTTAGAACTTTGCTGCCACAATATAATTGAATTAAACGCAAAAAAAAGGACAGCAACTGATATAATAGAAGATATCACAAATCGTTTGGAGACCAATATAGTATTAACTCGCAGCAAAGGTAACAAAATTATAAAAATAACCCAAGGGAAACGCTGGTTGAAATAATTACCTGATCCAAAACGAACGGGTGCAATGAAATATATTACGAGTAAAAATAAAGATAGGTAGATAAGAGCCTTATCTGAATCAGAAAACTCTTTAATCTTTATCCCTCCATCATAAGGTTCTTTAATTAATGAATAAACAGATAATATAAAAAAAGATAAAAAAAGAAACGTAAAAAGGAACCCGGGTAACATCTCCCAGGGTGAAAAAGTGACCGTCGAAAAGAAAGAAAGATCATTTCTCAAATAAATATAGCGGGAGAAGTTGAAAAGATAAGAAAAATCGGTTGGTAAACTGCCTGGGCTTTTCACTAAATAAAAGGACAAGACAAGAAGACACGGAGAAATTATACTTATAAATTTTATCTGATCAAAAACAATTTTTTTGAGTCCTCTATATTGCACGATGGTGATACAGAAGAGAGATAAAAGGAACAAGATGAAAGAAATCAGATGAAAGTAAAATATAACAACGCCTGCTATATTGAAAAAAACAAATTTACATGTTTTGGATCGATTGCGAATTTTCCAACTGAATGAGAAAGCTATTAAAAAAAGAGGAACAGCTATTACAAAACTGTAAAACCCCATCAGCAAATTAAAGTTGAATATGACAGGAAAAACAAAAAATATAAAAGGCAGAGATGTCTTGTTAAAAGTATGCAGAAAAAAATATACACCGATCCCCATAAGAGCAACATAAACGGAAACAAAAAGTTTTTCTACAACAAGCGTGGGGAAAAAATGTAACATCGGATAAGAAAGAAGATTAAATCCAAGGTTTGGGACAGCATGTAACGTATAGGTAAAATAATTTCCCCATTCCCTGCCTCCGTTAAGTAGGTCTTTAAGGATGACAAGGTTATATACGTGACTGGGACCGTCTTGAGTTGGAAAATAAGGTAATAACCAGACCAATCCAATGTGAACACCGAGAAGAAGAATGTAGAAAAAGAGAATCTTTAGATTTAATTTGTTCATATGAGCTTTAATATCAATTACAACCCATTAAAAATCATAGACAGTTAACCGGGAAGTTAGTTTATATTTTTTTGGGGGGGCATGACCTCAAAGATTATAAAAGGCTTATCTATGTCAGTATAAATGATTTTGAACTTATATGGATATTGCATCCTAATATTCTTTATTGAATCAGTGAATTGCTTTTCCTGCGCAAATCTTGGCATTGGGAAAGGAGATTACTTGGGCATTTTAAATGCGCAACCCTTTGTGTGCCGGTATCTTATCAATCAACGCAAAGTTGGTGCGCACCGAATCAATTGTTTCGCCGAATTGAAGAATATTCTTTTCCTGTATGGGCCCAAGCCGGTTGGAAGCAGCTGCAAGATAGGGGACCTTTTTTGGATTGAGTCCCATAATTCGGGTGCAGGTTGCATCTACAGCTACGAAATTGCGCCCCATCACAAGTATGCTGGCAGGCTTTGGGGAACCCATAATCGGACCATCTCCTTCCATACCAATAATACCATCGGCTATGGCAAAATGTGACTGCAACGTGGTGTTAATATCCAAAATACATTGGTTGATTCCTGCACAATGAAGCACATTTTTAGGCCATCCGTAAAATCTTCCCGGCATCACTCCAAACATGTTTTTCATGGAAAGTGTTACACCGGCCCAGTGATGTGTTTTTAATTTGGGCATGGATACGATCCAGTCTGCCTGGGCAAGTGCCACCGGGAATGTGAGTGTTTTAAGCGGGCTATAGCCACCTTTGTTCCGTACGGTGTAGACGTCATCACAATTCAAATCGACAAATGGAATCCGGTCTTCTGAAAGTATGTCCGCCATACCGGATTCTTCCAGTGTACGCAATGTATCATGGCAATGACCCGGTCCTTCGGCAACGGTCACACGATCTGCCCCCAGGCTCAGAAATGCTTCTGCCGCTCCACGGACGATTAAAGGATGAGTATTAATATGAACTGTATTCGCCTGGGGTTCAACCAGATTAGGTTTCAGGAGTATCCGTTTACCTTTAATCTCTTTTGCAGTAATTCCCAACTCTTGCATTCCGGAAATGATAACTGACGCAATATCTGCATTGTATTCAGTAGTTCTTGAAACGAAGACCTCGGCTTTCTTTATTCGCCGACTCCATCTTCTCAACCAAAAAGCCCCTGATAGTGCAAAGACTCCGGCTGTAAAAGTGCTTAACAAGAATTCACGCCGGGTCCAACCCTGACGGCTTTTTATTATTTTTTGAAGACCCATTGATCTTCCTATTTCCTATTATGTGAGAGCATCAGCCAACCCTCCCTTTAGGGAAAAGCTCAAAATAAGAAGGGCCAGAAGTGATGTATCATAATCTCCATATATTTTTTGCAATTCCAGGCTTTCTAAAATTGATTTTTCCGCATGATCCGGTCGTTTTCCCCAGGCTCCGAGCCCCAATAGGCCCCAGCCCAGGGAAAGGGGTGTTCTCAACTTATTTATTTGAAACTCGAGATAATCAAGACTCCGGGTTACTTTTTCTTCGGCCCCTCGACCTGCAAGTGCATTTAGCGCCATTCCTGTATTTTCGGGCATGGCACGAAGCTCTTGATCAAAAACAACAGTATTACCGTAGTTCCATCCTCCATGACTCAATTGACGGTCCAATAACATATGTGCAGCTTCATTAACACGTTGATGTGTACCATATCCGGCACGTTGAAGGGCAATCAATGACAAGGCTGTGGGTTCAATCCATGAATGGGTATTCGCAATCCAGGACCATCCTTGAATACTGGTATCATGAGCTGAAGGGGAATCGACCTTTCTCTGCCAATGAAGTCCGGTTGTGTTGATAAGGAATTTAACAGCACGTGATTGTGCGTCACGCTGGTATGCCGAACCCTGCCATGCCAAAATGGATAGAGGGGTTGGCCAATAAGTATCGGGCAGCTCCGGTAATGCACACACCCGACCATCATTAAGCTGGCTGGTTTTCAGACGGATTCGTGATGGTTCAAGATAATCATTTCTTATGCCCGCCGCCGAAAGTGCCAATATGGCCCATGCCGTTGAATCCGGACGATACATTCCCTCGGGTTTAGCTGCAAATCCGCCTTCAGGAAGCGCCCGTTCCCATATTTTCTCGACATGGTGAACAATGGGTTTGTTTTGCATTTTATGGAAACAAATAAAGTAATTACAACTAGTTAAATGGTCAAGCGAATGATCTCCTCAATTACTCTGTTATAACAAGGTCCCAAATCATCAGTGGTTTGTGCATGGCAGTAAAACCCCTCGGGTTCGTCAGCAAAGCGGATGTCAGCATCCATATCGTTAGCCATCCGTAAAAGAATAACTTCTCCCGGTTCATCATTTGGCCCCCGTCCCTTTGTCAATAAGTCTCCCAGACCTAGAGTGTACACAAAAATGCCTTGCTGTCTGGCTTCCTTGGCCATGGCTTCCAAGATATTCCTTGATGCATTATTCACTCTATCATGAAGTTCTGTTTTACTACAAATATAATTTCCATATGAATCTGGGCCTGGACATTGTTCCACCAATCGTGTTCCGGGAATCAGATCGCCGAATAAGCCGCTTGCGTCACCGGTTATTATACGAAACTTTTGGTAATCAGGGTCGTAGGGGTCCGGGTCGTAATCGGGGCCGCTGTCGATGTCTGTGGTATGCGCGTTATAGAAGTCAGGTAATCCTAAAAGATGGGCAGGTATCGTAGTCCCATAATTATAACCATAGATCACTTGACTGATTCTGTCATGTCTATAAAGGCCGGCAACATCTCTACTATTCCACGACCAGTAAGAGTCCGGATCAATATCACCGCTCCTTATGGAGCCCAATCGGGGATTGTTGTTATCGAAATCGAAGTATGAAGAGATTGTGTTGGGAGCGCCGTCCGTGAAAAAGACAATGACCCGGATACTGGATGGAGTATCCACGGCTTCAAGCTGGTTTTTACCTTGCCAGAACCCCTCCGCACAGTTTGTATAGCCATTGAAAGTAAAACTGTTGATTTCTGTTTCAACAGTACTTAAGGGGAATCCTCTACTATCCGTTCTAATGGGTACCGGCACTTCAGCGCCATAAGCATAATTTATTAACGCCAGCCTGTCAAAATTTGGGTGAAACTCATGGACAAAATCTATGGACCTGGCTCTTACTTCAGGTCCGTCACTACCTATTGAGCCAGTGTTGTCAACTACGAAAGCAAGGTCAACCGCCCGTCGGGTGGCCATGGTATTAGCGGCCACATCAACTGTATCTTGACCGATGATTCTCATAAACAAGGTGGGCATATCCGCCGTGGCCCACACCGTAATAGCGGTATCCCCGGAACTTGAATCGGTAGTTATAGTGGGAGATCCACTAGGAGGGCAGAAATTCGGTGCACTCTCCATATAGTGCGTAGGGTAGTTGGAGTTGAAAAAGGTTAAAGCCGCCGCCCTGGCTTCGTCATCACCATCCGCAACGGCTCGTGCGGCAGCGATTCCCGCTGCATCAAGGGCGGCATTCAACTTGGCTTTCACGCTGTATGCCCGACCCGAGTCAATGGCAAGACCGGTAAGAGTCACCAGGACAACTAAAACAATTCCCACCGTGACCATCACCTGGCCCTTGCAGTCTATTGATTTGAATATTTTCATACGGCCTCCTCAACCATTAAAAAACGTTACACGAATAAATTTCAAGATGGTTATTCAGTACATAGCTGATAATGGGGGCATAGTCGTAGAAAACCTCCACCGCATACACTGTTTGTCCCTCATTAATAGCCGCCTCCATCCCCGAAATAGTGCCACCGTCACCCTCCAAATCAGCAATTGGACTTCCTGAAACAGTACACTCTCCACCCGTCCAAGAGCTGCAGCCGCTCCATACCATACTGTTCGCCGAATAGCCGCCGTTAACATACCGGTATTGTTCCTGAACGATGGGGTTTACTATACCGGTATTGTCTATTCCCATAACCTTAGTGATGAATATCATTCCGTTTGTCCCCATATCCAAAGGATC
This sequence comes from uncultured Desulfobacteraceae bacterium, assembly GCA_964502855.1. Taxonomy (GTDB): domain Bacteria; phylum Desulfobacterota; class Desulfobacteria; order Desulfobacterales; family UBA11574; genus S5133MH16. Next base: position 6,450 of record CAZDAB010000042.1, read on the forward strand.
GGCAGTCGTCGCTATTGCCTCCATTATTGTCTGTCTGTCAGTTTGAGTCCTGGCCGCCAGGTTGGCACCTTCCCGGCTCATATTGGTAATAATATTTTTGGTCAGGAGGGATCGAGAGTATTCGAACACACCAAATGACAACAAGAGCAGTACCGGCAGGATCAGGGCCAGCTCCACCACGGATTGTCCCTTCGATTGTTTCAATATTTTAAAACGTTGTTTCATCATCATCGTTAAAGATCTCGTTTCTCATGGTTGAGGAAACATCTCGTTTCTCATGGTAGAGGCGACCGTAAAATGATACTCGCCATTTGTAAAAAAAACACTGATAAACGGGGTTAACAAAGGCCATGTGCAGTTAAGTTTTACCACTATTATATTACCGGCATTACCGGGGACAAAAGCGTTCCATGTTTCATCCGTATCATCTGTATCCCCATCTGAATTGAAATCACGCTCAAACTGGCTTTTAATGTCGCTGCCATTGACATCTTCAACTTCGATATCGCCACCGGGATTTACTATAACCTTGTCAAAAAAGCCCATGGATTGGCTCTTCATCTTTTCGACCATAGCTCTAAAACGATCATCCACCAGATAACGCGAATCCGGATTAGCATCCCAGGTCCCGGCCAGTCCGTCCTGTCCTGTAACGGCATAACGGGTGCCTTCCCTCACTGCATGCTGCATGGTTAAATTTATGAAGCTCAGAACCGCCCAATCCACGATGGAGAAAAGTACGGTAAAAAATAAAAGCCCTGCGACGGCAAACTCAACAACAGCAGCGCCTCTTTTATTCTTGCATATCCTTAGACAGGAGTATCTTTTTCCGAATTTCATTTGATTACCCGCCCATTTCCGGTTTAAAAAAATAAAAGTTAAACATTTAATTATATTTTTACATAATTATTATAAATTATTATAATTGTCAATATTTTTAAGGCACATAAGGAGTTGCAGTCAATCCAAAATTTTCATTAATCCTTCACTTTTGATGCAAAAAATATGCCTTAAATTGAGGATGTTATTTTGAGAATAAAACGGTCAAGATGTTCTTGGAAATTATCCATCGCCCCCAGCCTAACCCCTTAGTATTTCAATATCTATTTCTTATCATAAAACCAGGGCAAACTTTTTATGGAAAATTACTGCCAAATGACTTTACCAGCCTATTTGACGAGTTCCCTACGGCATTGTGACAAAAATTGTCCGTTTATTTGAAAATATTTGTCAGTATTTAAATCGGTGTCCAAAAAAGAGGGGGAGCAGATGAGTACAAATAAGTAGCTGAAATTTTAGGTTTCAATACCGTAGAGGCGGCAGGTGTTATCCCAAGTTTTAGCAGACAGATACTCGGGATCTTCTTCTCTGACCATTGCCAGTTTTAGCAAAACAGACCGCACAAAGGCAGGTTCATTCCGCAGGGTATGGTTCTTTTCAGGTGCGGGCGTAAGGTAGGGGGCGTCGGTTTCAATAAGAATACGTTCCGCAGGAATTAAGGGTACAAGCTTGCGCAAATTAGCGCCTCGTTTTTTGATGGTAACAATGCCGGTAATTCCGATATAAAGGCCTAAGTCAAGATACTGTTTCAACTCTGTTTTATTCCCGCTGAAACAATGTATCACACCGCTTTTCACGTTTTTAAAATGCGTTTTTAAAATTTCGATTAGACGGCCGTTGCTGTCCCGTTCATGAAAAATAACCGGAAGATTCAGTTCAGCGGCAATGCCGAGCTGCCGGATAAGCCACTTTTCCTGGGTTTCTCTGGGTGAGAACATTCGGTTAAAATCGAGTCCGATTTCCCCCCAGGCGTGCACACGGGGATTTTTGGCAAGGTTTATAAGAGTGTTGAGCGTCGCTTCATCGCAGCTTTTGGCATCATGCGGATGAATTCCCACCGAGGCATACAGGCCGGGGAACGATTCCGCCAGGGAAACGGCCTTGATGGAACGAGGCCGGGTTGTTCCTACGATCATTGCCGCAGCAACACCGGCGGTATTCATGCGTTTGACAACATCTTGGATATCGTTGTCGTACGCCCGGTCATCAAGGTGGCAGTGACTGTCAAACAATTTCATTATGGTAGGGGTTGATTTCTTAATTATTCAATCTTCAATGTTTTTTAGTTCCGACTTTTCCCGCCTACAGGTCAAACTCAAGGGGGGTCACTGTTTTAACGAGTTCCAGTTCATGCATTTTTTCAATAACATCCGTAGGAATTGATACATTTGTTTTAAGGAAAGTGATGTTCATCTCCCCGCCTTCTTCCTGCCCTACCTGCATCTGGTCTATGTTAATATTATTTTTACCGAGAAGTGTTGCGAAACTTCCTATGGCGCCCGGCTTGTCATAATTATATATTAGTGAAATATGGCCGTTTGGAATTAACTCGATCCGGAAATTATTAATTTTTACGATCCTGAGCTCATTTTTTCCGAATATTGTTCCTGATACTGTGTTTGTCATTTCAGTAGTAATGACCCGTACCGTAATCAGGTTGATATACTCTCCGGAATCATCGCTGCTTGTTTCCGTGACCTTTATTCCCCTTTCCTTGGCAAGGACTTGCGCATTTACGAAATTTACATCATCTTTAACCACGTGAGTCAGCAGACCTCTTAAAACCGCTATGGAAACCGGAGACAGATCAAGCTCTTTAAAATCGCCGGCGTACTCAATGATGACTTCCTTTGGAGCACCTTGGGTGAGCTGGGCATGGAGACTACCCATCTGATTTGCCAGGGTCAATAGCGGGCCCAGTTTTTTAAGAAGATCACCGGTTACAGAGGGGACATTGACCGCATTTAAAATTGTATCGTTCTTCAGATAGTCGATGATCTGTCGGGCCACGTCCACCGCCACCTTGGTCTGGGCTTCCTGGGTGGATGCTCCTAGGTGAGGGGTGCAAATCAGATGGTCACAATCAAAAAGCTGGCAAACCCCGGGAGGTTCTTGTTCAAAAACATCCAGTGCGGCTCCGGCGACCTTGCCGGACTTCAGAACATCATAAAGATCCGCCTCATTAACAATACCGCCACGGGCACAATTTACGATCATTACACCGTCCTTCATCTGATTAAAAGCCTCTTTGTCGATCATGCCGGTGGTGCTTTTTAGCTTTGGAACATGTATGGTGATATAGTCAGACCTGCGGTATAACTCTTCCAGGGAAACGCTTTCAAAACCGGCCTTCTCAATTTGTTCCGGCGTGACAAAGGGATCGTGAACAATGACCTGCATTTTTAGTCCCCGGGCACGATCCGCAACAATGGATCCGATTTTACCAAAACCAATAACCCCTATTATCTTGTTGTATATCTCTCTGCCCTGGAGTTTCTTTTTGTCCCATCTTCCTGCCTTTAATGACGCGGTCCCCTCGGGGATATTGCGTGACAAGGAGAGTATCATGGCGATAGCATGTTCGGCGGTTGTTATGACATTACCCCCCGGCGTATTCATCACAACAACACCATATTTCGTAGCCGCCGGTATATCGACATTATCAAGACCAATTCCGGCACGTCCCACGACTTTCAATCGAGTTGCCGCTTCCAGAAGATCCTCAGTTACTTTTGTGGCGCTTCTGATGACCAGAGCATCATACTCTCCGATGATATTTTTAAGCTCTTCAGGAGAACGTCCTGTTTTCACATCCACTTCAATTCCCTCTTCATCCTCAAACATTTTTATACCGGCTTCCCCCAGATTATCGCTGACCAATACTTTCATACCTGTCCTCCTGAAAAAATAGTTTCCTTTTACGAGACCATCAAAATTAAGCAGCCATTATATTTATTTTTTTTTGATATTCAACCTATAATTTCATATTCCGGTTCATATCCGACAAAAAACGCCCCGAAACTTTGAGACTCTGAATCTCAGGCTCCCAATATTTACTGAAAAAGATGAACATTGAACATCGAACGTCCAACATCGAATGATGAATTGGAAAAGATATAGTCATTCAAGGGTTCACATCGGTTTTCTAACACAAATGAAATTAAATTGCGGAGCAGAGCGACATCATTATTCGATGTTCAATCTGTTCAATGTCTGAACTCTAAACCTCTGAACCCCTAATTATGCCATAGATTCAAGCTTTTTCTGGTATGCTGATGCGTTTTCAGCATCGTTCAATTCATGGTAACAGGCAACAATAAATCCAAGGCATTGTTTTGAATGTTGAAATTTTAGAAAAAACGACAGTGGTGTTTCAAAGTCACCCAAATTCATATGGCTTATGCCCAGACACAGGCTGAGCTGCTCATTGCCGGGAAAATGTTCCACCCCTTTTGAAAGGATTTGAACCGATTCCCGATAGGCGCTCTTCTTTTGATTTAAGATGCCCAGTCCCAGGTAAGCGCGCGGGTCGCGATGGTAGGTCAACGCTTTTATGTATAATTTTTCAGCAATGTTATCTTTTCCCCTTATGTCTTGATTCCCCGCATAATCCCCATGATCAAAAGTCATTCCGAGCCTGGAGCAAAAATCGGCATGCATGGGATAAAATTCCTTTTTGTCGATAAGCTCAATGGCGTCCACAATTGCAGGAAGTGATTCATAATATGTGGTTCTTAATTTTTTCCCAAAGGAGATTACAGCGTCACGGGATAATTTGGCGTCGGTTTCAAAATACTTGATATCCTCAATACGATTTAACCATATATCCTCGGATAGTTTAGATTTTTTTTTATATTGGGAATAGAGTTCGGTTCCCGGAAACAAAGAAAGAACAGAAGAATAAATGACCAACGGTTTGATTTTTTTAATCAAATCGATACTCTCTTGAATGGTTTTTCCGGTTTCGCCCGGTGAGCCATAAATAAAATAGGCCCGTGGTAAGATGCCGTATTTTAAAGTGATATCAAAAGTTTTTTTTATCTCACGCGTTGTAATTTTCTTGTTCAGATACGCCCGAATTTTTTCAGAGCCGCTTTCTATCCCGTAACTGATTTGAATGCAGCCGGCCTTTCTCATCCAGGAAAGGACTTCTTCACTCATATAATTGACCCGGGATATGGCGTTCCAGGTGATCCTCAGGTTTTTTTTAAGGATTTTTTTACAAATCTGGATCACCCGTTTTTTGTTGACGCTGAAGGTGTCATCCGAAAAATAAAAAAAATTGATCCCCTTTTTGTAAAGGAGTTCGAGCTCTTCAACAAAATAATCCACCGAATGAAACCTGACCTTCCGGCCCCAGAATTTGGGTGACCCGCAAAATGTACAGTTTCCCGGACAGCCCCGGGATAAAGACAGATGTTGGTATTCAAAGTACGTTGCCGGAATGGGTAGCTGATCAAGATCTTTAATATATTCTGCAGGTTTTGTTCGGACAACCTTGCCGTGTTTTTTTAAAGCAATGCCTCTGATATTTCCTATATGATCATATTCTTTTTTTCCAATGCATCTGATCAGATGTAAAAATGTGTATTCCCCCTCGCCCATGACCACATAATCGATTTCCGGAAAATGGGTTAAAAAATGTTTCCATAAAAAGGTGGGACTGACTCCCCCAAAAACAATTTTCACCTCCGGATTAATTCGTTTGGCAATTTTAGCGATTTCGATGCCTCCCCAGCGGTTTGCCTGCAAAATAGAAAACCCTATGACGTCAGGCTGTTTTTCAATCAGGATTTCACTAATTTTTTCAGGGGTTTCATTGATTCTGCACCAGTTTAATATTTCGACATCGTAATGATTCTCTTTAAGTACTGCGCCCACGGAGTACATGCCGATGGGCGGAACCACCACATCTTCAGTGTTAACCCGTTCTTCAAGCCAGTATGGATAGATAAGCAATATTTTCATTTTTCGCTTTTTCTGTTTAGTTAGTGCCTGAACGAAAACTGTCTTTTCCGCCAATATCTGCGTCAGACTCAAATT
>CAZDAB010000043.1:0-12164 GCA_964502855.1 uncultured Desulfobacteraceae bacterium
CAGTGTTGCACAATGGGATGATGAAAAAATTATATGCAAATATCGTAGTCATGTTAATCCGCCACCGAACTTTGGCGGATTAAAATTATCGCGTTGACTCGGGGCATCCATGCCCCTCGCCCTTACGGGCAGCTTTACAGCTGTCCAATTTTGCTATCCTGCAAAATTGCTCTTGAACTTAAACAAAAATTGACATTTTGCAAAGGTCTCGCAAAAAAAAATGCCTGGGCCGCATCAGTGGGAGGCTACATTTTCTCGCACAAGTTATCGGTTTACGACCCAGGCTGTTAAAACAGTTGCCCTCCAAAAAGGAGGCTATAATTTATTTCGAATGTCTGCTAACAGAAATAAAACAACTAATCAAGGTTTTTTTTTAAAATATATAATTTTTTTTTAGTTACTGTGTATTTGCTTTTTTAATATTTTGTTGCGCCTTTGTTTTTAAAAAAAGATTAATTATACCCCTCAGGACTCCTTCGGGTAGAAAGACGAGCACCAGACAGAGAAAAACACCATATGCAATAATATGATACTGTTTTGCAACATGGAGTGCTTCGGAAATACAGGTAAGAACTCCGGCACCCAAGAGCGAACCCCATAGGCTCCCCATCCCGCCAACGATAACCATGGTTACGACCTGGATGGAATAATAGAAATCGTAAGAACTGGGGCTGATAAAAGTAATGTAGTGGGCATAAAGGCTTCCGGAGATGGATGCGAACATGGCGCTCAAGACAAAAACCTTTACTTTATAATCGGCGGTATTAACCCCAAGGGAGTTTGCCGCCACTTCACTGCCGGATATGGCGCGTAACGCCCTGCCCACCCGGGAGTTAAGCAGGTTTCTGGCCGCCAGCATACACAAAAAAACAAAGCTCCAGATCAGGTAAAAATTTTTCAGATCATTATCAAAGACCCATCCGCCAATCGCAAGCGGCGGTATACCCATCAAACCGTCGTGTCCACCGGTGAACTGTTCCAGCTCGCCCATAAGGATATTGATAATAATACCGAATCCCAGAGTGGCCATTACCAGATAGTGTCCCCGGAGCTTTAAGGACGGATATCCGATCAGATATGCGACAGCTCCCGTGGCCAGCATCCCCACCACCATGGCCGGCCATAAAGGGAATCCATAGTTCACGGTGAGTATTCCCGAAAAGTAGGACCCCAGGCCATAAAACGCAGCATGGCCCAATGAAATCTGTCCGGCAAATCCGATAAGCAGGTTCAGTCCCACAACCACAATGGTATTTAGACCGATCACATTCAGAACAATGAAATAATATTTGCTTTCCACAAACAGTGGAAGAATAATAATGATAACGGCCAGTGCTCCGAAACCAAGAATGTCTTTTTGCTTTAACAGAGTGTTCATTCTTTATGAAAAATTCACCCTAAACTCTTTCCGCCTCCCCATACCCCATAATTCCCGTAGGTTTCAGGAAAAGAACCAAAAGGAGAACGAAAAATGCAATAGCGTCTTTATACTGAGAGGATACCAGGCCTGCGCCCAGTGATTCCAGAAGACCCAGGATTACACCGCCCAATATTGCACCTGCAAAGTTTCCGTATCCGCCAAGAATAGCCGCGGCAAACCCCTTCAATCCCAGCATGATGCCCGTATCATAGGAAGTCGTGGAAATAGGCGCTATGATTATTCCGGCCACCGCCCCCAGGGCGCCGCTGAAAGCAAAGGAAAAAAGTGTGATACGATTCACTGAAATGCCCACCAAGGCAGCCGCCCTGCGATTCACCGATGTTGCCCGCATGGCTTTGCCCAGTAAGGTTTTCTTGAAAAAATAATGGAGCATCAGCATTACCAGCACGGTAATCGCAAAAACCCAGATGTGCTGGGGCACTATAGTCCCCCCTCCCAGAAGATGGATCGGGTTTTCGCCGGAGAAGGCAGGGACACCGACATTGTCGGTCCCCCAGACCTCCTGAGCGGTTCCCCGAAGAACTTCTGACAGCCCAATTGTCAAAAAAATTAGAACGATGATTTCTTTTGACCGGGCATGCCGTATCGGTCCCATTTCTATCAGGGCTCCGATGAGAGCAACCCCGGCCATGGATGTGAAAAAGGAGATAATCAGATTAACCTTGAAAAGAACGACCAAAGAGTACATAAACATGCCGCCAAGGGATATGAATTCACACTGAGCAAAATTGACAATTCCGGTGGCGTTATGGATAATATTAAAACCCATGGCCACGATGGCGTAAATAGCGCCAATGGTCAAACCCGTGACGATATATTGGGCGATTTGTTGTGAAAAATCCATAAGAGTCAGCCTTTTCTCTTCCTTCCCGTAGGGCAAACGCATTTGAACCCCAGTATAGGGAAAACGCTCCGCGACGGCGAGTATCTCTTTCCAACCGACTGAAACTTGTGCTTAAGCACCCGTAAGCCCGAGCCGTGCCAAAGATATTTTGAACAATCGGTCGCTAAAATGTCTAATTGATTGTTTAAGTCATCATTTCATTCGGCTCGGACTAACGCGTGCTAAAGCCCTTCAAACAGTCAGTCGGTTTCCAAGAGAAACACGCCGTCGCTACGCTCTACCGAAATTAAATGCGTTTGCCCTGTTTCCTCCCGTAATCCTTGGGTCTATCGGAGGAAAGAGTTAAAACGGATCAACCTTTTAATCAAGCAGTTTCCAACTCCCCTTGGTGGCCTTGATCATAACAATGTCTTTCATTGACAAACCGTTATGATCCTGGGGGCTTATATTGTAAATGCCACTTACACCCACATAACCTTTAGTATTTTCAATGGCATCCCGGATTTTTGCCCTGTCGGGTCCAGCCTTTTTAATGGCATCAATAACGATGAACGCCGCGTCCGCTCCATAGGCAACCATTGTTCCCGGCTCATGCTTGAATTTTTCTTTATACGCCTTTACATAGTCTATAATTTTCTTTTTCTGGATATCGGTGTCGGGAAGTTGATCCCCTACCACAATTTTGGTGGAAGGCATCATCACACCCTCTCCGGCCTCTCCAGCAACCTTCCAGAAGATAGGATCTCCGGCGCCGTGACATTCAAACAGAGGAGCCTTAATACCCAACTGTTTGATATTTTTGGCTATGATTCCCATGGCAGGACCCACAGTCCAGGCGATGATTCCGTCAACGCCTTTGGCGTTGATACGCGTCAACTGGGCAGTGATATCAATATGTTTGGGTTGAAATGCCTCCTGGGCAACAACCGTTACGTTATACTTGGGCGCCTGGATCATTACGTTCCTGAGACCATCCTTTCCGAATCCTTCGTTGGAATAGAGAAATCCTATCTTTTTGATGCCATGTTTACTCATATACTGGCAGATCTTGCCCATTGCATCTGCAGCCTTATACGGAGATTTAAACGTCCATTTGGGCAACGAATTTGGATCGTTTTTATCCAGAGGAGCCTTGAGGATAACGTCTCCTCCTGAATGCATGAAGGTCGGAATCTTTTCCTTTTCAATGAATCCTCTCATGGCCATAGCGGTTCCGGTAAGTGTCGGTCCGATAATTGCCACCACGTCTTGGGATTCCAGAACTTTTTTCAAGGCCATGACCGCTTTGGTGGGGTTGCTCTCCGTATCTTCCATCACCATTTCCAGCATACGGCCATTGATGCCTCCTTTTTGATTCACGTCATCTATGGCAAGTATTACGGCATCCCGCTGGGCTGTTCCAATATGGGCGGCACGGCCGGTTAGAGCAAAAATACCCGCGATTTTAATAGGCCCAGCACTATAGCAAAATGGCGCTCCCGTCAGAAAACTGACAGTCAGGGCTACAACGACAATCTTAAAAAATTTTCTTTTCATTTTTTCCTCCTAATGCATTTGGGTATATACTTTTCCGGTCAGGTTATATAAAATTCTTCACCCCCCTTCTTGTTTGGCTTTGTGATTACTTTACAATTTTTTGCCATAAAAAGCATAAAAAATACAACTAAGGAACTAAGAATCCTGTCCAAGATAAGCCCTTTTTACTTCCGCATCCTCAAGAAGATCAGATGCTTTTCCTTGAAGTTGAATTTTTCCGGTTTTTAGTACATAAGCTCGGTCAGATATCCTGAGAGCTGCTCTTGCATTCTGTTCTACCAGAAGAATGGTGGTCCCCTCCTTTCTGAGTCTTTCAATAACAGAGATAATTTCTTGAACCACGAGCGGTGCGAGACCCAACGAGGGTTCATCCAGGAGCAAAAGGACCGGTTCCCCCATCAATCCCCTGCCGATCGCCAGCATCTGCTGTTCTCCTCCGCTAAGGGTTTCCGCTCTTTGGTTCAGCCTTTTTTCAAGAACCGGGAAAAGCTGCAATATGTATTTTAAATCTTCCGATATCTTTTTTTTGTTCCGCTTTCCTCTTCTCCGATAGGCTCCCAGTTCGAGATTCTCCCGGACCGTTAACGGCCCAAAAAGATGCCTTCCTTCCGGAACCTGGATGATACCCAGCTCGACGATCCTTTCAGGGGAAAAACATACGATATTCTCTTCTTTAAAAATTATTTTTCCACTGGAAGGTCTGATGATACCGGAGATAAGGTTTAAAAGAGTTGTTTTGCCGGCGCCATTTCCACCGACTAAAGCCAAAATCTCTCCTTCTTCCAGGGCAAGAGAAATCTCATCAAGCGCTTGAACACCTCCATAGTGGGAACTTATGCCGTCTATTTGGAGCATGATCGGTTAAAACTCCTTTCCCAGATATGCCTCAATGACTTTAGGATTATTTTGTATGTCTTTAGAACTCCCTTCTGCAATTTTTTCCCCGTAATTGAGCACTGTAATAATATTTGAGATGTCCATGATTAGATTCATATCATGTTCCACCAGAATAACGGTTATCCCTTTTTCCCTGATGTTAAGAATTGTACGGGACATCTCTTTTGTCTCTTGTAAATTAAGGCCGGCCACCGGCTCATCCAGGAAAAGAAGTCTGGGTTCCATAGCCAGTGCGCGGGCTATTTCCACCCGTTTTTGATCTCCATAGGGAAGACCGGCCACACGAAGATCCGCCTTTGAATCGAGGTCTAAAAATTCCAACATTGCATCGGTTTTTTGCCGTATAATTTTCTCTTCTTTCCGCACCATGGGGGTATACAGAAGGCACCTTAAAAATCCGGAATGACTTTTGGTATGAAGTCCCACCATGATATTTTCTCGAACCGTCATATTCCGGAAAACCTGGATATTCTGGAAAGTTCTACCGATTCCCATATGGGCCACCTGATAAGGGCTTTTTCTAATCAGGTTCCGGCCCTCAAAAAAGATATCGCCGGACCCGGGAGGATATATGCCTGTAATCAGGTTAATCGCTGTGGTTTTTCCTGCTCCATTTGGGCCAATAATGGAAAAGATCAAGCCTTTTTCAACTTTGAAGGACAGACCGTTTATAGCCTGCAACCCCCCAAAATTTTTAGATATGTCTTTTAGTTCAAGGATGTAATTGGAACTACTCACAATAAAAGGCACTCCAAAGTTAGTTCGCTTCGCTCATCCCGCTATATAGCGGGAGAATATTGGAATAATGGAATGGTGGAATATTGGATTCTGGAAAAATGGAAAATTGGGTTATTATAAAATTCCTCTAAAAAAATAAATATATGAATAACATCCTTTTAAGATCAACATTCCATTATTCCAACGTTCCATTATTCCTATGATCAAATACCCTCTGGCTCTTTCGCTGCGTGCGAGGCAGGTCTCCATGGTCCAAAATCTCCACCCGGCACCTCACCAGTATTTTGCGCCGGATTTCCGTTTCCAGTCGTTCGGCTAAATGCATGTCGTTGGCGTTGTCCGTATCTGCTCCCCGTTCAACCTTGATCAGCATCATATCCCGTCCGCTTTCCCGTTGTTTGAGATGTATCTGATATTCACTGCCAATCCCTTCCACCTTGCTTAGCACATGTTCGATCTGGCCCGGATAGATATTTACCGCCCGGTATATAAACATATCATCCGTACGGCCGAGGATCCGGTCATGCATAGGTAACGGCACGCCGCAGGAACATTTCTGATCTAAAAGGCGTGTAACGTCATGTGTGCGGTAGCGAATCAGCGGACTTCCCTCTTTGCTTAAGGTGGTGACAACCAGTTCTCCTTGTTGGCCGTAAGGCACCGGTTTTAGTGTTTCCGGGTCGAGAATCTCAAAAATAAAATGGTCAGCCCAGTAATGGATTCCATTGTGATGCACGCAGTCGAGGCCCGTGCCCGGCCCATAAAGTTCGGTCAACCCGTAAATATCAAAAATATGCTCAACACCCATCAGTTCTTTGATGCGTGTTCGCATTGAAACACTGTGGCGTTCCGCTCCAAGGATAATCTTATTCACTTTGATGCTGGATAAAAGGTTGCGTTTATGAATTTCCTCTGCCATAAGCAGAGCCATGGATGCCGTGGAACAGAAAACAGTGGTTTGCATATCTACCATCATTTCACAATGCATGTCCGCGTTGGCAGGCCCTATAGGCACTGCCATGGCGCCGAACCGTTCACAGCCTGCCTGAAATCCCACACCTGCAGTCCATAAACCATAGCCCACGGCGATCTGTACACGATCTTCTCGGGTTAAACCCGCAAGTTCATAGCATCTGGCAAAAATATCCGCCCATACATCAATATCTCTTTGTGTGTAGCAAAGCACCTTGCGCTTCCCGGTGGTCCCTGAAGACGCATGAATCCGGACAATATCTTCAAAAGGTGCCGCCCTCAAAGGAAAGGGATATTCTTGCTGCAAATCGTTTTTATCGGTAAAAGGAAGGTATTGGATATCTTCAAGCGACCGGATATCTTCAGGTCGTATGTTTGCATGGTCGAGTTTCTTTTTATAAAATGGTGAATTATTATAAGCGTGCCCTACCGTCCATTTAAGGCCTTCACGCTGAATCTTTTTTAATTTGTCGTCGTTCAAATCATAAGGAATAAAACTCATAATAAACTCCTCCGGTTATACAATCGCTTCGTGATTCCAGATAACGCCTGCCCGCAACGCTCTCGCTTGCGAGGCGGGCGGGCGGCGTTTCCGCTCTAAAAAAAATCCTATACTATCAAGTTAGAATAAAAAAGCCGGTAATCTGAGAAGAAGCACCGGCTTTTAAATCAAAAGAGCTATGAGCTACTTCCGGGTCGATGAGCGAAGCTTCTCACAGCTCTAAATTTTTTATTTTTACTCAGAATGGTGAGCAAGCTTTATTAACTTCGCCACCACCACCAAAATATAAGTTTCATTTTTTTCCTCGTTTGTCAGGAACAAGCTTTTTTCACTTACCCGAGTTGAATCTTTTTGTCAAGTAACTATAAACGATGACACCGGAATTTCGTACATTTTATTTTTATGAAATAAAAAAGCCATAAACGTTCGGGTGAGTTCCTTCTCATGCGAGGTCGCGGCAGGAATTTTGTCGCTCCGTTGAAATTATCTGAATGCGATCTTTTTTTTTCAACAGGTTAAATGGATAAAGAATTTCTAATAATGATAGGAAATCCATAGTATCCGGAAAAAAACCCGAGATGACCATTTTTTTATTGAAATTTTTAATTAGAAAGATAATATAAGGCAATTTTTTTTTTGCTTTTTTATGAGGAGGAAGAGGATGCAGAGAATACGAATCGGTGTATTGTGTTTGATTATGGTTTTTGTTTTTGGGATATCATTTCAAGTTGTCGGCCAAGATATAGAATATAGCAAACAAAATCAAGAGGATATGATCGTACCCATGGGTGTTATCATACTTAAACCGGATGCTTCTGTCGAACAGAAAAAGTCTCCTGTTGAATTCAATCATTCCAAGCACTTTCTTTTTGATTGCCGAACCTGTCATCACAAATGGAAAGGGAATGCCAAAATTACCAATTGTACAACTTCAAATTGTCATGATTTGCTCAAATCACCGAAAAAGCCTACAAAATACATGGCTTATACGGGTACGGGAATAAAATATTACAAGTATGCCTTTCATCAAAACTGCATTGGATGTCACAAAGAGATAAAAATCAAGAGAAAAAAAATGGAAATGTCATTTGCAACCCATGAAGCGGAGCTGCCTAAAACCGGCCCCACCGGTTGCATCGAGTGCCACCCTAAAGAATAACCTTGCTTCTTAAAAAATGTTAAAAGAAAAGAAAATTGCAACTTTCATCAGAGAAAACAGAACACTGTTTATTATAATTGCAGTGGTTCTTTTTCTGGTTGAACTTGAAATTTTTGCGCTTGCAGTCATGAAATCCGGACGCAAATCATGGCTTCAAGTGATTGATGCCAATGGGAACGTAATACATGAAACAGACGGTAAGAATCTAAGTGATTTCAATAAATATTATTTTGAAAAAACCTTCGGACCGTTTGAACAATATCAGGTTAAGCTTACAACCAAAGACTTCCCTTTTCCGTTCAGAGCCTGGTTCGTGGCTGCCGTGGGGATCCCGATTGGTGCTATTCTTTTATTTGCGTTTGCAGTTCAAGCATATCTATCTCTTTTCTATAAGGAACCGAATTCAGGTGAGTATAATGTGGAAAAAAACGAGTATGAATACCGTTTTGAAAAGGTCATCGCCGCAGTCACCCGTTTCAACATCTTTACCATCGGCTTCCTTGTATTACTTGGGGTTTTGTCTTACTGGGTTGTGCCCAATCTGATCGTTCATGTCGGAAGGCTCGGTGCTGAGACCTTGACCCGATACAAATGGATCTTTTTATCTTTTGGTATGGTTTTCTTGGGTGTTGTCATATGGGTAATCTATTTAAAGTATCTTCTGGCAAAAAAAGCCATAGAGAGCCACGCAGAAATCGATAAATATCGACTGCAGCTTGAATTTGATCACGGCAACAAATATCCTCTTCGGCTGGTACACGAGCAAAAAGAAACAACCGACACGTCGACTTGAGCCCCGGCATATAACAGTTAATTTCGAGACATGAGCCGGTTTGGGAACTATTTTGCCTTGACATTTGCCTTGACATTTGCAAAAAGACCATTTTATTGATTTATAAGTATGATGAAGGCCCGGCGGTTTTTGCGGGTTGATTTCGCTCTAAAGGATTTTTCCCTTTGTCAGCGTGACGACCTGAAGCTTGGGACTACAAATGAGAGGATTTAAAAGGAGGTCAGAATTATGGCAAACGGGATCGTGAAGTGGTTCAGTGACAAAAAAGGGTTTGGATTTATTGAGCAGGAAGACGGTACGGACATTTTTGTCCATTATTCTTCCATTAACATGGAAGGGTTCAAAACCCTGGCTGAAGGAGAACGGGTGACTTTTGACGTGGAACAGAGCGACCGCGGACCGTCAGCAAAAAACGTTCAAAAAGCTTAGTTTCTAAAACAATTATGTTATCAAAGGCATCTCATTGAAACAAGATGGGATGCCTTTTTTTGTTTGCTTTATCTGGAAAAGCCGGAATCAAACGTTACTCTAACTGTTTGTTATGAAGCCAGGTTTCAAGGCGGCGAAGACCTTCTTTTATGGAAATCCGGGGGATATATCCCAAGTCTTTTCTGGCAGCGCTGATATCGAACCAATGGGCTTTTGCGAGTTCATCTGCCAGAAAACGCGTCATCCGGGGCTCTTTGCTAATATTAAAACTTCGGTAAACCCATTCGAGCATTACTCCGATTAGCCATGCCATGCTGTGGGGCATGGAACGCCTGACAGGGGCAAGACCTCCCGCCTTTAGAATATGGTTTATCATATCCCATAAAGGAATCGGGTCGCCCTGGCTGATAAAATAGATATTTCCGGAAAGTTTAGGGTTCTTTTCCAATCCATCCGCAGCCAGAACATGGGCCTCCGCAGCATTGTCTATGTAAACCGTGTCTACAAGGTTTTTACCGTTGCCTACTCTTATCAGACCGTTGGCTCTTGCAATAATCCTGAAGACAAAATGCTTATCCCCAGGTCCCCATATCAAATGAGGTCTCAAAATAATTGTCAGTAATCCCTCGCCGGCGGCCTTGATGACATGCTGTTCGGCAATCGCCTTTGTTTGCGGGTAATGAGCATGATACGTTGCCGGATAGGGAACAGACTCGTTAACTCCCTCCATGTCTGTACCGTTAAAGACGACACTGGGCGAACTTGTATAAATCAGCCTTGAAATGTTATGCTTTTTACAGCCGGCAATAACGTTTTGGGTGCCGATTACATTGGTTTTGTAGTAATCGGAATAATCCCCCCAGATCCCGGCTTTGGCTGCGGTATGAAAAACAAGATCCACGCCCCTTAATGCCTGCCCAATCGAAATTTTATCACAGATATCGCCCTGTATCTGTTCAATACCCATGGATGTAAGTTCGGGGTAACGGTTTCGGGAAAAGCTTCGGACATGATAGTTTCTTTGCACAAGCAATTTTACAATGGCTCTGCCCAAAAAACCTCCACCCCCTGTGACCAGAACTTTTTTGGGAGCGGTTGCTTTTATTGATTGATCATTTTTCATTAACTTAACGTCTCGGAAATTCTACAATTTATTGAAAATAAAGGTATTTTTTAGGCTTATATTTTTAACTCGGACAAGGAATAATGGAATGATGGAATAATGGAATGATGATTTAAAAAAAATGACATTCCTCTATTTAATTCCCGCCAAGAGGAATTTTACAATAACCCAACTTTCCATTTTCTCTCTGAGCCGTAGACTCTCCGAGCCGGAGGCCCAGAACCCAATATTCCAGTGTTCCAATATTCCAACATTCCAATTGTGAGCGAAGCGAACTAACTTGATTTTTTTTCGGCCCATATTGCCAGTTTTTCACGGAAAATCTTTGAATTGTGGCGGATGTCTACCGGAAAAGACTTGCAAAACAATATGTTGTTAATGTTCTTTGTCAATTCGTTTTTCTGTGCAAGTTCAAAAAGCTCTTTTTTAATTTTCTTTTTATTATATTTATCTTTGCCATGTTCCAGTTCGATGCATATTATCGGCTTTTGTCGATCAAAAGGACCTATCCCTACAAGGGCACTTCGAAACACCATGGGATGATTGTTGAAAATCGCCTCGCAAGGGATAGTAAAAAGGGTAGTTTTTTCAGTGGTCACGCGATGGCTTTTGCGACCGCAGAACCATATCCTTCCCTTTGAATCCATCCATCCGAGATCACCCATCCGATGCCATACCGTATTACCGTCTTTAATTTTGGCAAGTGCATCTGCTGCGGGTCTTTCAAAATAGTTTCGGGTTACCAGATCTCCTTTAACCGTTATTTCACCAATTTCGTTGTCTTCAACGACAAGATCGTTTGACCACTTGTTGATGGGATCGTCGCTGATTTTGATAATGCGCACGTCTAAATCGTTGATGGGACGTCCGATACAGATACCATAGCCCTGCTCGCTTAGTTTTCTGGTTTCAGACAGGATTTCATTGCTCGAGATAGATATGACAGGCACCGCTTCAGTGGCGCCGTATGGCGTATGAATCTCGGCATCTTCACACAGCATGGAGGCAAACTGCTCAATAACAGATGGTGATACCGGTGCTCCGGCTGAAATTACCCTTTTCAAAGACGGCAGCTTTATGCTTTTTTGTTTGCCGTATTTGCCGACGCGATTCAACAGGGCGGGTGAAGCGAACATGCTGGTAACCCCCTGGTTTAAAATAGCCTCGATGATCTTTTTAGGGTTTACCCGGGCAGGTTTTGTGGGGTCCATATCCGGTATCACTGAAGTGATCCCCAATGCCGGCCAAAAAAGGGCAAAAAGCGGAAATGTGGAAAGATCTATTTCATGGGTCGAAATATCCAAGTGGGATTTTATATGACGGAGCTGGGCGTCAAAGTTGCCATGAGTATATACCGCACCCTTGGCCGGCCCTGTGCTGCCGGTAGTAAAAAGGATAGCGGCTGTTTCATCCCGACCGGTTTTAACCGCTGTATAGGGTCTCCAGGGAACCTGGCGGACCCGGGTGAGTGTAACACCTTTCAAAAACCAGCGCCGGCCCACGGTAATCCATGTCCTTACGGTATTGAAATATTTTGGATAAAGGGTTGGAAGGACATGGGCAGCAGGGATACCGATAAACGCGTGGGGCCGGCCTTCTCTAAAACAGTCCACCATACGGCGTATTCCCATTCCCGGGTCTACGATAACCGGAACTGCTCCGGTTTTGAAAAGTGCAAATATGATCATAAAAAATTCCAGGCCGGGTTTTACCATCAAAATGGTACGGGT
>CAZDAB010000044.1:0-12050 GCA_964502855.1 uncultured Desulfobacteraceae bacterium
GAAACCCTTGATTTCTTTCTAAAAGAAGCGATCCGGACAGGAGAATGCGGCACCACCCGACCCTGTGACGTGTAGTTACTAATAAGTAAGTTAGATGCTCGACATAACTCTTATCAATGGAAATGTTACCAAAACCTTTTCACAAGCGCCTAAAGTTTGAAGTGATCTAACGTGCCTAAAGAACCAGGTTTTTCAGGGCAAAATAAACTAACATTATATCGGTATATATGAAGACAGGTTTACGTATTGACGTTGACACATTCAGGGGCACCAAAATTGGTGTGCCGAATTTGTGCAGGATTCTTGATAGATACTCTATACGGGCATCATTCTTTTTTTCCGTGGGTCCGGATAATATGGGGCGCCATCTGTGGCGTCTGCTACGCCCCGCCTTTTTTAAAAAGATGCTGCGCTCAAAAGCGGCAAGCTTGTATGGCTGGGATATTTTGCTTAAAGGGACTTTTCTTCCGGGGCCGGTTATCGGAAAAAGACTGGCCAATATAATACGTTCTGCCACGAACCGGGGTCACGAAATCGGTTTGCACGCCTGGGATCATCACGCCTGGCAGGTTCACATCGACAGGATGGATCAACAGGCCATAAGGCATCACCTTCGCAAAGGAGTTGATCAGCTTGCACCTATTCTCGGCAAGATTCCGGTTTGCTCGGCTTCCCCGGCATGGAAATGCAATGACCTTGTACTAATGGAAAAAGAGAGATTCCCTTTTGTTTATAACAGTGATTGCAGGGGCGAAAGTATTTTTCTCCCCCTGGTTGACGGGAAGAAACTCTCGCAACCCCAGATTCCCGTGACATTGCCTACCTATGATGAAGTAATCGGAAGAAAAGGGATATCGGATAGTAATTACAATGAATATATATTGTCTCTGATGAAACCGGAGAAATTGAATGTCCTGACTATTCATGCAGAAGTCGAGGGGATATTCTGTGCTGAAATGTTCGAACACTTTTTAAAGACAGCCCTGTCAAGAAAAATATCCTTTATCCCTCTGGGAACATTTCTTCAGGAACAAATACCCACAGACTATGCTAACCTTGTGCCTGGGAAGATTCGCGGCCGAGAAGGATGGGTTGCATACCAGGCACAAGATAATACTTGATAAAATTCTGTATTAGATTTAAAATTTAAAGGTCCATTTGCTTAACTTATAAAAATAACGGACCCTGACATGAAGCGAATTTTTAGCCTGATTTTCACTATTCTTTTTGTGCTCTGCCTGGCGACTTTCTTCCAGGTTAACGCGGCCAATGCCGATAATATCCGAAAACCTGCATATGCCGGAAGTTTTTATCCTGAAACACATGCCGAGTTAACAGCTTTAATTAAACACCTCATCAGCGGGGTCAAACAGAGCCATATTAATTCTCCCCCTAATACCTCCCTCAGAGCTTTGATTATGCCCCATGCCGGTTATATTTATTCGGGGCTGACAGCGGCGCATATCTCACTAGTATTAAAGGAAAATCAATTCAAAAAAGTCATCGTAATGGCGCCGGATCATCGCGTGGGGTTCACAGGCGGAGCCATCAGCGATGTGACCGCCTATGAAACGCCTCTGGGCCTGATTCCGCTGAATCAGGGTGCGGCAACGCTACGTGGCAATAAATACCTGTTTCAGGCAATTCCGGCTTCCGACCGGCTTGAGCATTCCGTGGAAGTGGTTCTCCCGTTTCTTCAATATTTTCTAAAAAATTTCGAACTCATACCCATTGTCCTGGGCCGGGGTAGTGATCTTGCGGACCGGGTTTCCTCTGCTCTCGATCCTTTAATGGATCAAAATACACTGCTGGTGGCCAGTTCGGATTTATCCCACTATCTCTCGTACCCAGAAGCGGTTGAACGAGACCGGGAAACCATCAAAATGATATTAGATCTTAACGCCGGTAAACTTCTGACACGTGAAAATGCAGCCTGCGGCAGGATACCGATTCTGGTTGTGATAAATATGGCTCGCCGACACGGATGGCAACCCATGCTTCTCCACTATTCAAACAGCGGCGACACGGCAGGAGATCGCTCACGGGTTGTCGGCTACGCGGCCATCGCTTTTTATGGAGGTTCATCCATGCAAAACCGTATTGATTCCTCTCAGACTTTGAAAAAACATCAGGGTCAAGCACTGGTAAATCTGGCCCGGCAGACCATCGCGGAAAGGCTGGGTAAAAAATCAATTACCGTTGATCCCGATGCCATGGCCGACAGTGCTTTTCAGGACCACAGGGGCACCTTTGTAACCCTTACCATTAACAAACAGCTGCGAGGGTGTATCGGGAACCTGGATTCCACCGAATCGATCCTGGCCGGAATAAAGCGCAACGCCGTCAATGCCGCTTTCCATGATCCCCGTTTCTCCCCTTTGAAAGCCCATGAACTCGATCAGGTGGATATTGAGGTCAGCATCCTTACGGAACCGCAGCGCCTGGAATATGGGAACAGCAAAGATTTACTTTCCAAACTTCGGGCCCATGTGGACGGCGTTATCCTTAGCAAGGGGTCGGCAAGCGCCACTTTTTTGCCCCAGGTCTGGGAGCAACTGCCCCGGCCCGAGCAGTTTCTTTCGCATCTTTGCATGAAGGCGGGTCTGCCTGCCGATGACTGGAAGAAAAGTCACCTTGAAATTATGACCTATCAGGTTCAATATTTTGAAGAGGAAAAATGAACGTGCCATAACACGGGTGGTCATTGCTACGGGCATTTCCTCGGTGGTGACCCAGTTATTGGTTATTCGTGAATTTTTAGCACAATTCCAGGGCAACGAGTTCGTCATCGCCCTGATTCTTTTCAACTGGCTGATCCTGGGCGGGATCGGCACTCTCCTGGCCCGCGGGGTCACAAAACGCTTGTGGAAGGCTACCGTTAACCGTCTGGCCTGGCTCTCTTTTGTTTTGGCAGTCCTGCCTGCTGCGCAAATTCTAATTATTCGCCGGTTTCGTGATGTTTTTTTTATTCACGGAAGCTCGGTGGGATTTTATCCTACCCTAACCTTTACCTTTTTTACCATTGCGCCCTATTGCCTTGTGCTTGGCTTTGTCCTCCCTTACAGCCTTTTCGTCATAAGAACCGAAAATCCGGATTATCCGGGAACCCGTATATATATCATTGACAATCTCGGCGATGTGTCCGGCGGCGCTTTGTTTTCCTTTGCTCTTGTTTTTCTGGTTAGCCCTTTACAGGCCGTATGTTTAGCAAATTTACCGCTGGTGCTGTCAACCTGCCTTTTGTTTCGTGTCTCTTCCCGGCATCGTCCGTCGGTTTATTTGGGCACGGGTGTGACGGTTGCCATTCTGGTTGCCGGTATTTTTTTGGAACCCGCATCTCTCACTCCACGGGAAGGCAAACTGGTTTTTTACAAGGAATCTCGTTACGGCCGGATTCAAGTCCAGCAGGATCAGGACCAGTTTACACTGTTTGTGAGCGGCGACCCGCTGTATGGGAGTCAGAATTTGAGCATGGCCGAAGAGACCATCCATTATCCTTTGGCTCAATTACATCAGGCAAATAATATTCTTCTGATTTCCGCTCAAGGCGGTATGATGGTCGAACTGGAAAAATATAAGCCGGCCTCGGTGGATTATGTGGAACTCGATCCACAGGTTGCAAATGTTCAATTCAGGTTCGGGCTGATAAAAAAGATTCCCGACCTGAATATTATTCATCAGGATGGTCGGGCCTACCTGGCAGGTTCTGATAAAATCTACGACGCTATAATTGTCAATCTGAGTGAACCCGATACGTTTCAACTCAACCGATTTTTTACAGACAGATTTTTTGCCCTGGCCAGACGTCACCTGGCCAAACATGGGGTATTGAGTTTTGCCATGAAGGGATATGATAATTACCTGGCTGAACCCCAGCGCCGGAAGCTTTCCTCACTGTATAATACCGTAACCGACTATTTCGACAATGTCCTGTTACTGCCGGGTCAAAAGATTTTTTTTCTGTGCGGTTCTCAACCCCTTAGGACCGATATTCCCGCACTTCTGGCTAAAAAAGGTATTCATACCCGCTACATCAGAGGGTATTATTACGGCAATCTGACCCATGAAAGAATCGAGCGCTTAAATGCCCTGATAGATCCGACGGCTCCTAAAAACAGAGATTATTCTCCCCAGTTGATGCGTTTGATGTTTATGCAGTGGTTTGCAAAGTTTTCTACTTCACCCACGGGTTTTATCGTGGTTTTGGCGATACTTAGCCTGATCTACCTGATACGGATCAGTGCCGAAGAGTTTGTTCTTTTTTCCACAGGTTTCACGGTAATGGGAAGCGAAATCCTGGTAATATTTGCATTTCAAATCTTCTTCGGTTATATTTATCTGCAAATCGGTATGATTGTCACCGTTTTCCTTGCCGGCCTTTTGCCCGGTGCTTGGTTCGGCGATAGACTTCGTTACAGAAGCAAACAGACCCTGGCATTTTCCGATGGCCTGCTGATTGTCCTGATGGGTCTGTTGATTATGGTTCTAAAACAGGGCGGGGATTATCTGCCGGTGGCTTTTTTTCTTGTTTTCGGTTTTGTGATTTCGCTGATCTGCGGTTTCCAGTTTCCGGTTGCTCTTTATTTACGCGGCGGAGACGCCCCGGCAGTAACCCGAATCTTTTCCGCCGATCTTATCGGAGCCGCATGTGGAACCCTGGTCACAAACGTCGTATTGATCCCCTATTGCGGGATCATCTGGGCTGCGGCCGGTTTGATCGGGCTTAAGCTTTGCAGTTTAATTGTTATGGTTGTGCGTCATGAAAAAAATTAGCCGACGTCATTTTCTTTATTGTAGTGCGGGATTGCTTTGCAGCGCGCTTCAGGCCAATACGTTCTGGCCCTTTTCCGCAGAAGCGGATGCGGCAGCGGGACCGGCAGATATCCGAGGCCATGTTTTTAAAGGAGATGCACCTGAAAAATTGTGGAAATGGTCTCACGAGGGATATTATTATACAAAGCTGGATAACAAATTGGTAATGTGCGGTATCTGCCCCAACAGGTGTCTGTTATCACCCGGTGACCGCAGTGTCTGTCGTTCCAGGGTCAATATGGACGGCACCCTGTACAGCCTGACATACGGTAATCCTTGCAGTATGAATGTGGATCCCATTGAAAAAAAACCGCTGTATCATTTCAAAGCACGGTCAAAAGCCTTTTCCATCGCCACTACCGGCTGCAATTTTCGCTGTTTGAATTGCCAGAACTGGGAAATTTCCCAGGCCAAACCTCATGAAGTCCGCCATTACGAGCTTTTTCCTGCCGATGTCGTAAAAACCGCACAGAGCACCGGCTGCGAGTCCATCGCCTACACATATTCCGAAGCCACTACTTTTTTTGAGTATATGATAGATACCGCCCGACTGGCCAGAGATAGCAAAATTGCTAATTTATGGATTTCAAACGGTTACATTAATCAAAAACCTCTGCTAAAACTGTGCGAAGTTCTTGACGCTGCCAATGTAAATCTCAAATCGTTCAGCGATGCCATCTACCGGAAATTGAACGGCGGCCGTTTGCAACCGGTTTTAAATACATTCAAAACACTGCACGAACAGGGAGTCCATTTTGAGATGACGACCCTGATTGTTCCAGGGTATGTGGATGATGCCGAAATGGTAAAACAGATGTGCCGGTGGATTCTTACAAACCTCGGGCCTGATTATCCTTTGCACTTTCTACGTTTTTTTCCCAGATACAAACTCGACCGTCTGCCTTCCACTCCAATCTCAACCCTTGTCCGGTTTCGCAAGCTTGCCATGGCTGAAGGAATCCACTATGTCTATGTGGGCAACGCTTCCTATCCGGAGGGAAACAACACCTATTGCCACAATTGTAAAAAACTGCTAATTGAGCGGATCGGCTATTTCATACCGACTTACAACCTGGACGGAAATCAATGCAAATATTGCCGGACTGCTATCCCCGGCCGCTGGACATAAGAACTTAAGGGCTTCGCATATAAGCGCCGAGCTATTTTTTGCGCCGGAAGGACTGAAAAAGATGAACATCGAACCCTGGTCGCCTCTGGCGCCGCCGAAGGCGGGTAAACATCGAACGTCCAACATCGAATGTTGAATTAAAAAACCTAAACTACTAAATGATATTTTAAAGGAAACGGAAGAATTAATTAAGATTTTTGTCACGAGTATCAAAACGTCTGAAGACCGCCTGGACGATAAATTTCCAAAGATTGTGCATACCCTAGTTAAATTGGCCGAGGAACATAACCAGCTGACGTTGAATCTAATCAGCCTGGCGGAAAAACGAAATACGATTTAAAAGCCAAGGGCTATGATTTCGATCGAGTAGCACAGCGGGTTGCCGAAGTGATGGCCATGGAAATTGAGCAAGTAAAGTCCTTCGGGAAATCACCGCAAACCCTAAAGCACGGAGTCTTTTATGTTTTTGGGCGCATCGAAAGCTTAGCATGACAACCATCGAAATTGGAAGAAGGCTAAATATAAGCCAATCAGCAGTAAGTCGTTCATCCATGAGAGGCCAAAAAATTGAAAGAGAAAATCGGTTTGAGCTAATTGAGTAAAACGCATGAAATCATAACCGGCCAGTTTATTTACGTTTATTTACAGAGTTTACGTTGGTATTAAGAAAAATTTGACCCGGTATGGGAGCCAAAATATCTGGCTGCACCGGGCGGACTTGCCCTTCCGCGCATTCTGGCAAATATTGCTTCGTCGATATCGAAAGGGACGAAAGGGGTCGTCATTAAATGAGTCGAAAAAATAAAGTAATCTGCTTTATTTCACCTGGTGACATTTTGTGCCAGGCATACCTTCCTCACAGAAATTGGCAATCAAATACATAGGTCTTTCCGAAGGCATATTTTCTTTGAACAGAAACGGAATCGAAACTTGGTAGTCGAATAATCTATTAAAATCTTTTGGGGGGATTAACAGAAACCCCTTTTCTCCATTGCCCTTCAGCCATTCAATCAAAGTTGTCTGATCCATTTTTTTAATAACGCGATCCAGATAAAATCCGTATTCTTCATCCCAGGAAGGAAAGTAATACACTTGACGGTTCCCAATGATCTTATTCATTTCGGCAATATAAGGTCTTGTGTCCTTATCTACATCAATAGGACGTAATACAAAACATATGACAAAGAAGAGCATTACGGCCTGTGTAATCAAACAGGCCGCCGCAATTTTCTCGCGCTCCCTGCCGAACCAACCATAAACCCAGACACCCACCAAAATAATAAGAAGGAATAACAGATAGGGGAAAAGACTGTTAAGAAGATCAGGAGGAAGTCCATGCTTCAATGCAGCTAAGGAAGGATATTGGGTTGTCAACCATTCATTAACAGCGGGAAAGGTTAGCGCCAAAGAAATCAGCGTTATAAGTATAGAAAATAATCCTATAGCCAGAAAAAAACGGCGAAATGCAATAAAGGAAATAGTGTTCCAGAGATATTCTGCTACAAGCAAAACAGCAGCAGGGTAGATCGGAAGAATATAGTCATTGCGCTTTATCCCTGCTAAAGAGAAAAACAGAAATGTCCAGATAAGATAAATTAGCAACAGACTATCATACCCGCTCTTCCGCCATTTATTTTTTAGAATATGAAAGATTGCCGAAGGAACAAAAAAAACCCAGGGGAAAAATCCCGCTAAAAAATAGGGCAGATACAACCAAAAAGGCCTGCTTTTGAAATCAGTGAATTGGAGTACATGGAATATATTTCCAAATCTGGAAAGATTTTCTTCCAGGATAAATTGGCGAAAGAAATTGCCATTGGTTTTAAAACTAGCAACAACAAACCAAGGCATGGCAAGCGCTAGGAATAACAACATTCCAGGCCCAAGAAAAATCATTCGCAACTCTTTGAAAGTACCTCTGTAAAACATAAAAATAAATACGGAACCTCCGATTATAATAAAACCTACAGGCCCTTTGATCATAACTGCTAAAGCGGCAAAAATGTAAAAAAGGTAATACCAAAGACGCCATTTGCCTGACGCATATTCCTCCAGGTAACGGTTAAAGAATACTATAGATGAAAATGTGCAAAACGCCAAAGACAGATCAACACGGGCTGTATGGCTCATAAACAGCACTTTTGGGCTTGTTGCCAGAATGGCTCCGGAAAGCATAATAAGAGTCCGTGGTAGTGGCTTGCCGGTTATACTACTAAATAAAAACATTATTAAAAGAAAACTGACCAGTGACGGCAAACGGCTGGCAAGCTCCCAATTAGCTCCGGTTACAAGCTTAAAAAAACCAATAATCCAATATACAAGGGGCGGTTTGTCATAGTCCTCTGCTCCGTTCATGTGATTGATGGACCAATCTCCTAAACGAAGAAACCATCGTGCAGTATCTGCCGACTCAGCTTCTAAAGTGCCATTAAGTGCAAGTGAAGCGGATATCCAGATTGAAACACCAGAAAGGATTAAAATAACAACAAAGCAGCTTATTATAAACTTTCGTGATTGGTATTTCATTCTCGATTCCATGATATTAAGATGATAAAAAGAGATAAGGGAGAATCAGCTAAGTGAGAGCTTTGCATAAACCATTTTAACATGCCATGTCAAGCCGGAATAGATGCGCCGGGTGCCTTGCATCATATCATATGCAGGGGTATGGAGCGACGAAACATTTTTAAACCTAAGATGAGCGTTTCAAATTTTAAAAGGTAATCAAATATCTTTTATTTTGCCCTGAAAAACCTGGTCCTTTGGGCCAGGATTTTTTATTATGACGTTTTATGCGAATAAGTAGCCTGGCTCTGTCGAATAATTTTAATTGTGGATTATTCATAATTTTCCCCTTGATTTTTAAATGGTTATAGTGTTTATTCATATCAGTACATTTCAGTTTTTAAGGCGGCGGCATGAAAGCAAGATTCGAAGTTAGTTAATTTGTTAAGAAGCGCTGTTGAAAATTCTTCTGATGATAGTGGTTGGGCACACTTAGCATCTGTTGGTAGTAATATCGCTAAATAAGCGTTGTACGGCATAAATGTAATCAGTGAACATTTACAAAACAACTTAGCGCTCAGGTAGCTTAACCCCAACTCACCATTTGCTGGGGAATCAATAATGTATGGCTTTTACGGCAGATTTTTAAAAGTCGATCTAACCCATAGAACATATGATATCGTAACCTTACCGGATACCGTGCTGTTGAAATACCTCGGCGGCAAAGGTCTGGCTTCATATCTCCTGTATTCAATGAATCCGGAAGGCATTGACCCGCTCTCACCGGACAACTGCCTGATTTTCGCAACCGGTCCGATCACCAACAGCATGATATGGGGCTCAAGCCGGTACGGAGTCTATACCAAGTCACCCCAGACCGGTTTTTATTCTGAATCTTACGCGGGTGGAAAAGTGCCTGAAGCGATTGATTCAGCAGGATTTGACGCTATCGTCTTCACGGGCAAAAGCAAGCGCCCGGCAGTCATTGTCATAGTGCCTGAAGGAGTAGAATTCCATGATGCCACCGATATTTGGGGAATGAATACTTATGAAACCGAAAATACCGTAAACGGAAAATTCGGCAAAGGAGCAAGAAAATCCGGAGCCGTGGTTATCGGTCCGGCAGGAGAAAACCTTGTTCGATTTGCTGTTATCGAAAACGACTACTGGCGTTCCGCCGGAAGGACCGGCGTAGGGACGGTCATGGGTTCAAAAAATCTTAAAGCAATTGTCTTTAAAGGAAATAAAAAACGTCCGCTTTTTAATGAAAAACAGGTGAAAACGTTTTCAAAGGAGCTGGCTGCAGAATCAAAAAACAATCCTGTTGTTCAGGCATACAAAAAGATGGGTACGCCCATGATGGTCGAGTCCGTCAATAAGATAAAGGCATTCCCGACTCGTTACTGGTCTGAAGGTTTTTTTGATAAATGGAAAAATATCAGTGCTGAAGCCTTGCATAATCAGTGCAACGTTCAACCCCGTGCATGCGCTAAATGTTTTATCGCTTGCGGCAGGATGACGACGGTGCAAAACGGCCCCTATGCCGGCCTAAAAATCGAAGGGCCTGAGTATGAGACCATTTTCGCCTTTGGCGGTCTTTGCATGATCGACAGTATTGAAGAAATAACCTATTTAAATGATATCTGCGACCGTCTGGGCATGGATACCATATCCGCAGGAAATCTCTGTGGATTTACCATTGAGGCTGCCAAAAGGAAAAAAATCGATTCTCAGATAGAATATGGAGATGTGGATGCCATCGCCGGTTTGCTCAAAAAGATCGCAACCCGACAGGGCATCGGTGACATTCTGGCCCGGGGGATCAGACATGCGGCCCGGACCTGGAACATGGAAGACATAGCTGTGCATGTTAAAGGTCTTGAACTGCCCGGTTATGATCCCAGGGTTCTCAAGGGATGTGGGCTTGCCTTTGCCACCGCCGACCGTGGCGCATGCCATTTAAGGGCAACGTTCCATAACCCTGAGATAAAAGGCATGATCGCCCCGGAGACGATTAAGGGGAAAGCCGAACTTTTGGTCGATTTCGAAGACCGTCTGACGCTTATGGATACACTCATTCTGTGCCGATTTTACAGAGATTTGTATCCCTGGGAGCGTCTGGGAGAGATTATCGAAATGACCACCGGGCAAAAACAGGACAAAGCCGCGTTGCGCAAAAGAGCTGCTGAAATATCGACATTGATTCGTTGTTTTAATCTACGGGAAGGCCTGAAGCCTGAAGATGACAATCTCCCGAAACGCTTTTATAAAGAAACTCTTAAATCAGGACACAGGATTAAAAAACAAGAACTCGAAACCATGCTGCAGGAGTATTATAATCTTAGAGGCTGGCATAAAAACGGATTTCCTGAAGTTATGCCGAACGTTCCTTGAAGAGTAAAAATCCTGGCTCAGAGGACCAGGCTTTGCTTTGCCCCTGAAAGGGGCTGTTTTAATTAAAGCCGTACAAGTTAAAAATGCCTAAAGTGATCTAAAGTGCCTAAAATTATGGTGTCGCTTCGCTCCGCTGATTTTATATAATTGGCAGAATTCCTTAACTTTAGCTCACTTCAAACTTTAGTTCACTTCAAACTCTTGCAGCGATTCTTCAGACAGAGCCAGAGAACTCTGACCTGGCCCAGAGGACCAGGTTTTTCAAAGCAAAATAAACCATGATGTTGCATCATAATATTCTTTTATTTAGTTATTGCAAACCGTTTTTAAATGGCTATATTAAGCCACCTACCCAAATTTGAGTATAGAAATTTGGGTGCCAAGTAAATTCTCAATAAGCTCTGGTACATTAATTGATGATATTGACTTGGATCCATAATTTATTGAGAAGTTAAGAGGTTAGGTGTTAACTGCCTGTTAAAAAATAAAATATAGCTGCTTAAAACCTAAATCTTAAAACCTAAAACGCGATGAATTCGACCTTTTACGAGATCATCAAAAATGGAGAATAATTAATGGCCGTTGAAACCAAAGAACAAGTTTTAGAAAAAATTCTTTCCCGGAAAAAACCCTTGTGTCCCCATTGCGGCAAGGAAATGAGTTTATGGGAGGTTCCTCCTTTTTCCTTCAGCGACGGCCTGGGCTGGGGAGTACCCTACCTGTTTGTATGTTTCAATGATGATTGCCCGCCGTATTTAAAAGGATGGGATGATATAATGGAAAATTATGCCCATAACGCTTCCGTCAGGTGTATGTGTTACCCCGGCACCCAACAATTTCAATACATACCGGTATTCAGCCCCATGGGAGGCACCGGGCAAATAATTGACGATCAGGTTCTGGCAGAACAGGAAATTTTGAAAGAAAAAATAAAAAAAGGGTTTTCGATTCTTGCGGGTGCTTATGTATCCAAAGACTCGGTTACTGTGGTCAGATTACTACTTGATGCGACCGAACCGCAACGGGTGCGGTTAAAGGCAGCGGAAATGATCGGTGACATAGGGGAACTGGAAGCCATAGATCCCATCAGAAGTGCCAGATTCGGCAATGAAATTATCCAAAAAAAAGTCGATGAATCTGTAAAGAAGATTCATGAACGATATTTCACCCGAGAGTGTCCTTTTTGTGCGGAAATAATAAAGAAAAGAGC